>NZ_CP127919.1 GCF_032823475.1 Acinetobacter sp. SAAs474 | reverse complement strand
TTGTGACTGAATGACTTTCTGGTCTTCTTTATTCTGTACAAACAAAGGTATGTTTTTCGGAATAGCCGCTTGTGCTGCATCATCCCAATGATCTAAATGTGTATGGGTCACGATTACCGCATCTACACCTTCTAGAATCGTTTCGGGCTTGATAGGCAAATCGACTAATGGATTGCGTAAATAGCTACGATGAGTATCAGGGAAACCTTCATAGAACCCTTTTTTAGCAAACATTGGGTCAATTAAAAAAGTCGTATCAGCATAGGTTACTTTAATCGTTGCATTGCGAATTTCTTGTATATGCGTAACTTTAGAAGTATCTCGCTGAACCACCTTATCATTCGCATATAAATGAATTGAAGCCATTGCCAGAGAGAGTGCAATAACAGAACTACTTAAAATTTTATTCATGTTCCAGATCCAATAGTTTATTCATATTTAAATCATGATAGAAAACATCAAACAAAAAAATTGTCCTTAAGGACAATCATCGAAACTATTGGGACAACATGCTATATTTATTATTTTAGAGAGGTAAGTTGCATGGCTATACCAGTAATTGGATTGTTCGTTTATCCCAATATAAATCCATTTCACTTCTCTATCCCTCATATCATTTTCAATATCAAGATTGAAGATAAACGCTTATTTGATCTGAAAATTTTTTCTATAGATGGCCAGCCCGTAAAAACAGAACAGTCTATGATGATTATCCCTGATGGTGGGATCGAACTCATTAAAGAGTCGGATCTTATTATTATTCCTGGATGGGATGGTTTTAATCACGAGCCAGAACAAGTACTTATCGATGCCCTAAATTGTGCATATCAGACTGGAATTAGAATTGTAGGGTTATGTTATGGAACTTATGCATTGGCATATGCTGGTTTACTTGACCATAAAAAAGCAGCTACGCACTGGATGGCTGAACAAGATTTTAGTGAGCGATTTCCACAGGTTCAGCTTGATAATGACGCCCTGTATGTAGAAGATCAAAGGATCGTAACCTCTGCTGGAACAGGCGCAGCGTTAGACTGCTGCTTGTATTTGATACGTGAAATCTATAATGCACAAATTGCGAATAAAGTCTCTAGAGTAATGGTGATTCCGCCTCACCGTGAAGGTGGGCAAGCTCAGTTTATTGAACAGCCAGTAGCAGAATCGAGCCAAGATGCACAAATTAACCTCTTACTTGATTTTTTAAGAAAGAATTTAGCTCTACAACATAATATTGAAAGCCTAGCTGAACGGACACATATGACACGCAGGACGTTCACACGGCATTTTAAGAAAGCGACAGGTATGACCCTGGTTGATTGGCTGAATACTGAAAGAATCAGATTAAGTTGTGAACTTTTAGAAACGACAAACTTGTCTATCGAAAAGATAACCGAGCTTTCAGGTTTTAATAATACCGTATCATTTAGAAAAAATTTTCGTGAAAAATATGGCACCAGCCCTCAGGCATGGAGAAAAGCTTTTGGTATCATTAATGAAAATAATCCTCCCATTTAACATAATGGCCGTTATACGAAATTCAGTTGTCAGAAACCATTTATTACATCAAAAGTAATGAAAAAGTAAAGAATATGCTTTATATTATCTTTACTTTAATGGTTTTTGAGTGAGGAAATCATGTCCGCAGTCAATTTCAATATGCGCTTAGAAGCAGAGTTAAAAGAACAAGTCACGCCTATTTTGGAAGACTACGGTTTGACTATGCCCCAAGCATTCAAACTGTTCTTGAATCAAATCGTTAAAACTAAAGCGATTCCTTTATCTTTTGACTATGCGCGAGAAACTGCTTTAACGCCTAAAGCAGCAGCCAAGTTACTTCAATCTTTAAAAGAGATTGAAAATGGCGAGTACACCGAGTACGAAACGGTAGAAGAAGCGATTAAAGCTATGTCGGAAGAAGCACATGGCTAAACGTAAGATTATCGTAACCAGTTCTTTTAAACGTGATATTAAAAGACGTTATTTAGAACTGGTTACGGCTGAATGGGCAGAAGTATTAGATTGTTTAGTCGCAAATAATCCTTTGCCTGAAAAATATTTAGATCATCCCTTGAAGGGTAGTGCAGAGTTTAAGAATTGTCGTGATTGTCATGTGAAGCCTGATTTAGTCTTGATCTATAGGCTTGTTGGTGACGATATTTTAGAACTGCATCAGTTGGATAGCCATTCCGAAATTTTTGGATGACTATCGCTCGATGCTTTGAAAGATGGCTTTAGCCATGTTTCAAAGTCGGGCAACTTTGCGCTTGCTGTAATTTAATTCGTAATGAGAAAAACCAAGCAAAGTACCGATCATCTAGTATTTTTTAGGGTCGATCTGACACCAGTCATAGGTTTTTTCTTTGACGTTATTTGGTTGGAATGAGTAACACGGCTTTTTCGTCATGATTCTGACGAGTGTTTCTCCATCATCAACTTTGATTTGAAGTGCATATTGTTCTAATGCTTTCTTATCTGCTCTGCGCTGTTGAATTTCATCAAGGCTTGGAACATACAAAAATATAGCCAAAAGCAATACGAGAACCAAAGCCACAAAAGTACTGGCAAAAAACAGGATAAATTTTGCATTTAGTTTAGCTGCAACTTGGTTTAAATGCTGAATACTGTTGTTCAATGCGCCTGTATGCTTCTTATTTGCGTTTTCTAGCGACTTTTCAGCCTTATTGAGTACTCCATAGCCACTTCGTTGTAAAACGTCTCTAATCGCTTGTTATCGTCTGCTATGGCTTCTCTGTATTCCTTCATAGATGCCAATAGAATATATAACTGATCGTCTAGGTCTAAATCATCATTTTGGTTACTCATCGTGACCATCCATCATTATCTAAATCTCGTGATGCCTTACGATTTGCTTGTTCGGCTCGTTGTTTATCTAATTCTTGCTGTCGCTTCATTTCCGCTTGGCGTTCCAGTTCTAGGCGTTTGCTTTCTTGGTTCTTCTGCCATTGCTCAAAACCTTGATCGACACGGTTTAAACCACGCTGTAAAACGCTCTCTTTCTGCTGTTTCTGTTGGTCAAGTTGTTGGATGTTCTGCTGTTTCACATTGTCATTGAAACGGCTAATTTCAGTGTCTATGCCTTGTCTGCGTAATTGAGTGACTTTGGTGCCTTCATGGATGGTGGCTTGTAGTCCGTTGTTCTGATCGGCATAGCTGCGGTGATCTATTTTTTCTCGGTAGCCTGCACGTTCCAATGCTTTATTGGCTAAGTCTGCCCATGTTTCTCTAATTTGCTTAATGTCTTCTTGGGTTGTCCCCATACCAAGGCTTTTTCGTTTGGCGTTGCTGAGTTCAATATCGGTTTTGGTGGTCAGAGAGAGTTTATTGTCTGCGTCCAATTCGGCTTTTCGGGTTGTGAGCATGATATGGGCGTGATGGTTTTTATCATTACCGCCTTTACTCGGTTCATGGATGGCTAAATCTGCGATTACGTCATAGCGATCAACTAAGGACCTGGCAAAGTCTTTTGCCAAGTCCTTACGTTGATCAGCGTCTAATTCATCAGGCAGGGCAATCACCCATTCTCTAGCGGTTCGGGCATCTTTGCGGTTTTCGGTTTTTTCTGCCAAGTTCCAAAGTTCGCCACGGTCAATTTCAATATCTAAATTAGAGATAATTTCAGCATGGGCGACACCGTCTTTTCTCGTAAAGTCATGGGTCAGCCCTGTGCGTTCATCTTCTAGTTTTTCACCTGCACGATAGGCACTTGATGCAACCGCAGTTCGTCCTGAACTTCGGTTAACTGTTTTAGTTGAACAATGATAGATTGCCATGCAGTCGCCTTGAGATGCTTTTGCTTTTAAAAAATTGCGTAGCAGTTTTTTGGGGTTAAGGGGTTTCCCCTTACGCAACGGTGACTTGAACGAAGTTCAAGTCGTAAGTGCGCATTTCATGAAAAACACGATAGCATATTACCCGCTTGAATTTCAATTCATAGGGTCTTATGCTTGAGTGGTTTTCTATATTACGAAATTAACCGTTATGACTAAATCTGCTGAAAATATCGAAAAGAAAATTGAAGCCCAGTTAGAGAAGCTGAAACAGTTAAAAGCACAGAAACAGGCTATTGAAGCAAGAGAACGTACCAAGCAAAAGGAACAGCAACGAAAAGATGATACTCGGCGTAAAATTCTGCTCGGTTCTTATTTGATTAAAAAAATGCAGAATGAAGCCAATAAAGAAAAAATACTGGCTGAACTCAACGAGTATTTAACAGAAAATAGAGATAGACAGCTTTTTGACTTACCAAATATTGAGGACAATTAATTATGAATAAAGCCGATTTAATTGCCAAATTAGCACCTAAATTAAATATTAATCAAGATGAAGCAAGAGTTGTTCTTAATTCTGTTCTTGAAGTCATTACAGAAGCCCTAGTTGAAGATAAAAATGTCCGATTAGTTGATTTTGGGACTTTTGAAGTGAAACAGCGTGCCGAAAGAATGGGACACAATCCTAAAACTGGCGAAAAACTTAAAATTGAAGCTAAGGAGATCGTCACTTTTAAACAAGGCAAGGCTTTGGGTGAGCAATTTACTGTTAAGCCAAAGCAAAAAAGTAAAGTTAAGAAGAAAGCCTAATTTTTCTTAGCTCTTTGCTTTTCTTGTTCGGCTTTATACTCTGGAATTAGCTCATTTAAGATCTTTTGGATATTTTCTATATCTTCGATCTGCAAATTATCCCGATAGTAAATTAAGTCCTCTATTTTGCTTTCTACCTGTATTTTTTCGATAGGTTCGGCTTTTTTTGATATTCGGGATAATAGGAAGATATAACCGCAGATATTTTCCCTCGCAATTTCATAATTAACGATGTCGGTATACTCAATTTGAACGCCTTGAAAATTGGCTGTTAGGTTCTCCAGTTGCATCATGATTTAAATCCTGCTTTCTCTAAAAATGGGTAAAGTTCTCTAAATTTTTCAGGCTTTAAAAGCATGTCAGCGATACGAATAGCAAATTGTTGGTAGCTTTCAGTACCTTTTGAATATTTACTCATTTCAGGCATTTCTGACATTTTATTGGCAAATAAATGGCGTTGTGCATCGGTCATTTTTATAAAAAAGTCAGGGGTGTTAGGGTCACGCTTAGTATTAATTTTAGGTTTATCGTCTTTTTTTTGCTTAAACTTAAATGAAAACCCAGAAATGATACGTCCTTGCTTGTGTTGTTCGTAACTTACTGTGATATCTGTATATTTATTAATTTGTTTAATAGCAGGGTCTAAGACACGATTCTTAAAATCATAGACTCTAGGATATTCATGCTCCTCAATAGCAAGGCGTTCTCTTAACGTATTTAATTCTATTACTGGAACAACTTTCGTGCTTTGCCATTGAATCATCATTTCATAAAGGCGAATAGCATAAACGCTCGTTAATTGGGCTGTTTTAGATAATCTATATCGTGTGAAACAATCTTTCAGTTGTCCAATCATGCTAAAAACATCATCGGCTAACTGAAATTTAATATATCCCTGCGTATCTGCATAACTAATTTTTTGTACCCATCTCGATTTAACACATTCTATAAAATCAGGTTTTTGATAGACCCGATCATACGTGAAGTAACGGTTAAATAATCGCTCACTTGCATCCCTTAATACCTTATAAGCATCGGATTCATCAGTATTAAATAGCTTGGAGTAATCTTTTGCATATACTCTAAATTCTCGTGTGTGGAATAAGCCTTTATCACTTTCATATTCAGCTAATTCAGTGAAGGCTACATGTAGTATTCGATATTCAGTCAAACTGAGATTAAAGCAAGCTTCAACAAGAGTATTACTTTTTATAACTAGGTCATTTTTCATTTGGTTTAAGGATTATTTTTCTGCAATAAAACGACACTATATTATAAAAGCGTTAATTAAAACAACAACATTGTTTTTTATTGTCGTTATATAGGGTAAATCTGTCGTTGTATAAGGGTAAATCTGTCGTTGTATAAGGGTAAATCTGTCGTTGTATAAGGGTAAATCTGTCGTTGTATAAGGCTGAAGAGTATTGCTATATAAGGCTTTCATGCTGTCTAAAACTATTAAAACTATTAAAACTATTAAAAAGGGAAAAACTATTAAAACTGCCCTATGTACTCGCTAAAGCTCGTACTCTATTGAAGCTCGTTCCTCGCTTCGTGGGGCAGTTTTTAGTTAATCCTGTTTGTGAAAACTAAAAGCAAAAGCATTAGTAATGTATTCGCTATGCTCATGCTTTTTTGAAAAGCAAAAGCTTCAAAGTTCGCACCCATTCGGGATGCTCTGTAATTACTGTTTAAAATCCAAAGGGAGCTTGTAATCAGGGAAAAGGCGAGGGCGAAATTTTGATGATGCTCAATCGCTCGTAGACACTCGCTCGGTTCTTATTATCTAGGTTTTAATTATTTACTGGAGCTAATCAAAGTTGTGAAACATTGCTTAAATAATAGGCGTGGAACGTGAAAAATCATAAAAAAAGCCTGAACAGGGATGTTCGGGCTATCAACTAGAAACTACAGCATTGATTTCTATAGATAATTATAACGCATTTCGTATAAGGTGTATTATGTTAATTTTAGATATTCTTAATCTTTAACTAACATAATCTTCAGTTGATATTACTTGAGCATATGCAAATTCAAAAGCGGCCATTAATGTTGCATGGACATGGCTAGCAGGTACTTTGACGCCATTAAATTCTAAGTCTAGCGTTGCACAAGCATCATGAATCACTTTTACCTTATAACCAAAATCAGAAGCAGCACGTACAGCAGCATCAACACACATATGGCTCATAGCACCAATGATGACTAATTCAGTTACATCATTTGTATCTAAGACTTGTTTGAGATTCGTATTTAAGAATGAGTTGACGTAATTTTTAACAATTACGGTTTCATCTGCTTGTGGCTTAACGGTATCTTGAAACTCAATACCATTTGAATCAGGTTCAAATGCAGGAAATTCATTATTAGCAAAAATATGTTGGACATGAATTACTTGAGTGCCTTGTTCACGGGCTTTAGCAATTACTTTCACTGCATTAGCAGTGGCTTGTTCAATATTTACCAATGGTAATTTACCTGTAGGTAGATATTCATTTTGTAAGTCGATCACTAATAAAGCTGATTTTGACATAGCGGTTCCTTTATTTAACTAATATTTATTTTGTTGTACTTAGGATTTTAAAGAAGTGGAAGTATTCCACTTCTTTAAGTTACTTTAGAAAGAAAGTGTTTCACCATCGATAGGAATTAAAACCTTATCTTGGATTCCTTTGTCTTTTACATATTCTGCAAGCTGAGCACGTGTTACCGACATGTGGTTAATGGCATCCATGTGAACAGCAATAATTTTGGCATTTGGTGCTTTTTGAGTTGCGCGATAAGTATCTTCTTTACCCATAATAATGGATTCTTTAAAGCCATTAACCAAGGCGTTACCTGTATTCAATACAATCACATCAGGTTTAAATGTTTGAATCGCTTGATCAACTTCAGAACGCCAAATGGTATCTCCTGCGACATAAACTGTTTCATGACCGGGCTCTTCAAAAACCACACCCATTGCTTCGCCTAATCCAGCTTTAAGCTCAGGAATACGGTACATGGCATCAGTACCGTGTTGACCACCAGTTTTAGTGAGCTTAATCCCTTCAAAAGTCGCTTGCGTTAATACCCGAACATCTTTGAAGCC
>NZ_CP127918.1 GCF_032823475.1 Acinetobacter sp. SAAs474 | reverse complement strand
GCAAAAAGAAGCAATTATGCAGAGCTTTGAAGAAACATTACTTGCAGGACTAGAGCGCGATCAATACGACATTACTTGGATAGAACACACTGATAAAGGGCGTTTAGAGCTTAATTTCGTAATTCCAAATGTTGAATTAAGTACAGGGAAACGATTACAGCCTTATTTTGATCAAGCTGACCGCCCACTTGTAGAAAACTGGAAGCAAGTCACCAATTTTGAGCACGGCTTAACAGATCCTCATGCACCAGAAAAAGCTCAAGCAATTAAAACTTTGAATAGCCAAAACCTACCTTCAAGCGTCAAAGAAATTAAAGAGCAAATCGGGACCGCAATTGCTGAACAAATTAGTAATGGCAATATCCAAAATAGGCAAGATGTAGTTGAAACCCTTAGGGATGCAGGTTTTGAGATTACCAGAGAAACAGATAGATCAATCAGTATTAAGAATCCTGACGGCAAGCGGAATATTCGTTTAGAAGGCGTAATTTATGAAAATCGACAATTTGATAAGCAATTTGCAGAAAAACACCGCCGAGCAGGACAGGATTATCAAAGAACAAGCCGAGAGCGTTACGACACAGCACTTGGAAAGTTACAACGCCTTACTGAGAGCAAGCAGCAAGGAAACCGAGAAACTTTTAAGGTCAAACCTTCAAACCATCCAAGACCAGCAACCGAAAATCAGAAACGCTTTGCGTTTGAATATTCTCACGGGAGCAGTTTTGGGCGTATTGATTACAGTGTTTCTGATCTTTCTTGGCATAAATTGGTGGTTAGCGAAGCAAATCCAGAACAAGCAGCAGGAATTAGCCGAAATCAATCTCAAAGTAGAACAAACACCTTTAGAGAAACAAATCTTGCGGAGGGTGAGACTGCAAGAGAGCGAAGACAAGAAAACTTTATACATCATGGCGAAGAACAGCAAAAAAGCGGACGCTTACGAGACCACAGCCAGTCAAATGGTACTGAAATTAGAAAAATAGAATCTAACTTCAAAACTCCTTTTGAAAATCCATTTAATCAGTCAAGTGATGGAATGGATCTTTTGAGAGATAGCGGAAGTTTATTTGAAAACTTAGCTACATCAAAAGAAGCAA
Source organism: Acinetobacter sp. SAAs474 (assembly GCF_032823475.1). Lineage (NCBI taxonomy): Bacteria > Pseudomonadati > Pseudomonadota > Gammaproteobacteria > Moraxellales > Moraxellaceae > Acinetobacter > Acinetobacter sp. SAAs474. The sequence continues at coordinate 4,005 of NZ_CP127918.1, read as the reverse complement.
AGCAGGACGTAAAACAGAGTAACCCTAATCAAGCGGAAAAAGATAATGCCCAACGACTTTATGAATCGCTACAAAGACTTATTGAACTCGTTAGAGAAGCAATTGAAAGAGCTAAACGCTATAAATCAAAGTCAGAGCGAGCAGATCGAAACCTTGAGCGTTCAGAATCAAGTATTGAGAAGTCAGAACGAGGAATTAGCCAATCAAAATCAGCAATTAAACAATCTGAACAGCAAATTAAGGGAAGTCAACAGCAAATTAGCCAACAAATGAAAGAGAAACGGGCAGAAAGGAACGCAAGTAGAGGATTTGAGCGTTAAATTTAATAAATTCTTCTAGATTACTTGCAAAAAAAGTCTAAAATAGACAAAACGCCTACTTTTATGAGGTTTTAAAATGCAAGTTATTACAGCAAAAGATGCAAAATCACGCTTTGGTGAGTTACTAGATACTATGCAGCGAGAGCCTGTCTTAGTAACCAAGAACAAACGTCCTGTTGGCGTATTTTTATCACTAAAAGATGTAAAAGGTACTCACTTAGAAAGCCTTTTTGATGTGCAAGATGATGATTATGAAGACTGGGAAAAAGAGAAAATTACAGAAGCGTTAAATGCTTTGAAATCGCATCCATCTGATACGAAAGAAATGAAGTCAGTACATGCGACTGCAATGCAAAAAGCACGAGACTTAGTAGCGAGCCGTAAAAGATGACCTATGAAGTTTCTTACTTGCCACAAGCAGAACAGGATTTAATTGAAATTTTGGCGTATGGCATAGAGACATGGGGTGAAAAACTAGCAGAAGGGATGTATTTAAAAATTACTGAACAGCTAGAAACCCTGTATTTCTCACCAAATCGAACCAAAAAGAAGGGAAGTTTAGGAACAAGAGAAATGCTTATTTCTGATAGTCCCTATCGAGCAATCATTCAGATTAATGAGGGTACAAAGCAGGTTTTTATCGTAAGAATTCTGCATACTTCTAGAAATATCTAACTGAATATTTGTCCATATATTGACAAATATTCAGTTATAACATGAAGAAAATCAATAACTTTTAAAAGTATTAAAGTTGTGTTAGATTTTCTTTCAGGCGAAAAAAAAGCAGGTTTGGCGACCTACTTTTTTCTCTTTGTTTAACAAATGCTTAAAACATAAGTAAACGCAAATTCGATACTTGTATTTTACCTATGTTTTGAGCGTTTGCAACCTTTCGGACGTTGCAAAATATGAATGTTGCTCAATTGGCGGATTTTTTTAACAATCTTGCCTATAAACCATACTGTGCAGACGACTTACTGTACGGCTTACAAATAAGACCGAAGAAAACGGCAATCAACATGCAATACATACAGGGTAATCAGCCTTGTATGATTCATTACTTCTTTTTCGATATAGATCGTGCTGAAGCTGTTATGGCTTGGCATGATGCAAATCTACCAATGCCTTATTGGACAGCGCAGACCCTAAAAAATGGTCATGCTCATATCTGTTACAAATTAGAAATACCCCTGTGTACCAGTGAATTAGCCAGTCAAAAAGCTATTAGCTATGCAGCTAAGATCCAAGCCGGACTAGCAAATAAACTTGGTGCTGATGTTGGGTACAGTCACCTCATTACAAAAAACCCTTTTCACCCTGATTGGCGTACAACTTTTTGGACTGAAAGAGCCTATACGCTCGATTATTTAGCTGATTTTATCGAGTTACCAAAGAAACTAAGCAAGAAACAAGAGGTTTCAGGGCTTGGACGTAACTGCACCCTGTTCGATACAGTCCGTAAATGGGCATATACGGCTGTTAGAGCGCATCGAGGTGGTGTTTATAATACTTGGCTAGAGGAAGTCACTAAGCAGTGTTTAAGCGTAAATGAGGCGTTTTTAGAGGCATTACCATATTCAGAAATCAAAGCTACAGCAAAAAGCATTGCAACGTACTGCTGGAAGAAAGATGCTTACTGCTATCAAGAATTTATAGATAGACAAAGTAGGAAAGGTGCTTTAGGTGGGAAAGCTAGATCAGATCAGTTTGAAAATAGACGAGAAGAAGCCAAAGTTTTAAGAAAAAATGGGCTTAGTATTCGTAAAATTGCAAAAAAAATGGAAGTCAGTCCGACTTCCATTCAAAAATGGTTGCAGCTTTAAGCAATATCTTTTTTAGGAGCTGGAGGATTACTTGGTAAGGAAGCTAATACATTTTTAATCCAAGAATCCATTTTTCCTTTTTTCTCAAATGAATAAATATCAAACTCAGTTGGATAAAGGCTTTTAAATCGCTCTTTAAATTCTTCAATGGTACAAGAATCACCTTTAAATGAGTTATTAACCTTCTCTAGGCGTTTGTTAATATCTTTAACAAGGTGTCCTTTTTGCTTACGAGGAAGTTTAACTTTTTCATCGAAGCGTTGAAGTGCTCGAAAGGCTTCTTCTTGAACAGCGTAAACTTTATCTTGCATCATCAATCGCCACAAAATATCAATGCTTTGACGGCACTTATACTTGCGTAATTGGTGAATAGCAGTTAAGCGAGTTTGATAACTTGTTTTAGTTGCTGCTAGCGTTTTTAACTCTTCGATATTTTCAGGTGTTTGTTCTACAACATCATAGCTAGCCATGATAATTCCTTTGAAACTTGTTTATTATCCTGCACTGATTATTGGGTTGTCGGTATTATTTACAAGTGTACCAAGTAGCCTAAATCAGATATCAGCTCTTGCCCTTAATTAAAAGGGCAAGTCTTTATCTTCCATAGGTTCTTTTGCTTCATGTTTAAATATTCTTTCTAAAACATCAAACAAGTTTTTATCTGATTCTTCGTTAGCATGGACACTATAACGATAAGTTCCATTTTCTTTATGTTCAGTTTTATATTTAGTTCTATCTAAGATTGAATAGTTTCTAGCTATAGAGTTTAGTTTGCGATTTATAGAAATCTCTATCTTTAATCTTTCTGATACAGCTTGTGATAAAGGAATTTTTTCATCAACAGGATTTTTAGTTTCTATCTCTATCTTTAATTCAGAATAGGTAAAAATGTGTTTGTTAGGATTTTTTTCTACTTGTGTATATATAAGACCAGTTTTAACTAATTCTTCAGGAATCAGTTTGTTTAAATAAGTTTGATGATTCCTTAATGCTTCTACTTTTTCATCAATGTAAATATTGAATTCATCTTGCTCATTAATAAGCTGTTTTAAGCTAATCATTTTTTCAATCCAAATCTTCTTAAATACAATTCTAGCACTTATTAACAATAGACAGATATTGGGCTAATTATTATTATTTTTTTTAAAAGGGCAAGGACACACAAAGGGTACTCTATACAAAAACTAAAGTTTTCGATAGAGTTACCTTTTGTGCCTTGCAAGGGAAGAATCCCTTGACCCTCTTTTCGCCTTTTTCTGTTGCGGTAAATTGCCTTAACTTGGCAATTTGTCCTCACAAAAAAAGCCGACCCTATTCCTGAAGCAGATTTAGTCATGACGAAGAAAGAAATCATCAAAAGACAAAAAGAGATCAAAGTCCGTTTGACCGAAGCTGAACATCAAGCCTTACTTGAACGAATGACTGGAGGAGAACTTGCGACTTGGATTCGAAATACTTGTCTAGATGAGAAGCCAAATAAAAGAAGAAATTATAAAGCGGCAGATCCTCAACTTTTAGCAGCTTTAGGGCGTATTGGTGGCAACCTCAATCAGATTGCTAGACAAGTAAATACTGTGGAATCTGATATAGAAAAACTTAGAGCCTTTGCAGAGTTGGCAGTCATTCGAGAACAACTACAAGGAATCTTAGCCAACTATGATTGTTAAATTTTTGGGAAATAAGGGAGGTGGTAGTGCAGGCGCAACAATTGACTACCTACTTGGCAAAGATCGGGATAGACCAGGTGCAGTTTTACTGAGTGGAGATCCTGAATTAACCCAACGATTAGCAGATAACTTGGACTTCCAAAATCGCTATACGGTTGGAGTGCTTTCATTTGAGGAATTAAACCTCGAAGAACA
>NZ_CP127917.1 GCF_032823475.1 Acinetobacter sp. SAAs474 | reverse complement strand
AACCCAGCAAAGGCGGAAATGATAAGAACCATCACGCCCATATCATGCTTACCACCCGCAAGGCGGAATTAGACCCTGAAAACAATCTGATCCTGACCACAAAGGCAGAAATTGAACTCAGTAACACCAAAAGAAAAACCCTCAACATGGGTACAACCCAAGAGGACATCAAACAAATTCGTGCAACGTGGGCAGACTTGGCGAATCACGCCCTGGAACAAGCAGGACAACAGCAGAAAATTGACCACCGCAGCTATGCCGATCAAAACAACGGACTACAAGCCACGATTCATGAGGGAACTTCGGTCACTCAATTACGCAGACAAGGCATCGGCACCGAAATTAGCCGTTATAACGACAAAGTTAAACAGCACAACGCCCAATACTTGAACCAAAAAGAACAGCAGAAAGAAACCACGCTCCAACGTGGTTTTAACCGTGTAGAACAAGGCTTTGACCAATGGCAGAAAGACCAAGAAGCCAAACGCATAGAACTAGAATGCCAAGCTGAACAGAAGCGACAGCAAGAACGAGAAATGAAACAAGCCGAACAAAAGGCATCACCTAATTTGAATAAAGGCGGATGGTCAAGATGAGCAACCCAAACGATGATTTAGACGACCAGTTATATATTTTATTGGCATCAATGAAAGAATATCGCGAAGCCATAGCAGACGATCAGAAGCGATTAGAGAGGTTTTACACCCAAGTTGCTACAGGTGTGCTCGATAAGGCAGAAAAATCACTACAGAACACCAATAAACAAGCTATAGGCGCATTAAAGAGCCGTATTCAGGAACTCGACAAGGCAACAAGCCGTTTGAACACCCAATTTATCATTATGTACGCCAGTGTCTTTATTGGATTGGTCATGATTTTATTTTTGGCGTTATTCCTATTCGTTCCAAGCATGGACGAAATCCAACAGCGTAGATCGGAAGTAAATAACCTAAAACAGTACAGCTTGGACATATCCAAATGTGAGGGGCAGACCTGCGTCAAAGTCATGAAAAAGCAGTGTGGCTCGACTTTGAAACATGGCTGAAGCCAAATTTCAAAGTATCGAGCATATTCAAATTAACCTATCGAACGCATCATCAGTTCACGCTCCAAAATATCCTGCTCTTTTGTTGTCATGTTACGAGACACTAAAGGATATATTGCACATATAAGATGTCTTATATTTTTAAAAGCATCATCGCTAAATACATAAGATTTATTTTGCATTTTATTAATAATTTCCATTACAAACATTAAATATGTAATAGGAGTTGCTTTGCATTCAATGTGATCCCAAAGTTCTGTTAAGTTTTTTTGATGATTTCTTTTATTCAACTGATCATCACACTTTCCATTACAACTCCATCTGACTTCTACAATATTTTTAAAGTCATTCAGATCAGCTATTAGATAATAATTACCTTTAACAGAGTTATTTCTTATTAAATCTTCATCGCAATACATACACTTTAATTCAAACTCTCCATTTTTGAAGAGTTTTGCTCTTTCAGGGTTCTCTGTTCGCCATTTTGAAAATGATTCAGGGAAAAATCGTTCAATTAATTCAATTCCAGAACGGCTTTGTAATAAAGGAGTTTCTATATTTTCTGCATTAAAAATTTTAGTTTTTAGCTTCCAGTTTCCTGTTAGTCCTGCAATTATGTTACTTAGACCTGATGAAGGCAAAGTGGAATAAAACCCAATAAATCCATCACAATCATGTGCTTTGATTTTTTCTAATAAAAGTTTTTCATCATCAGGAGTTACAGAGTTTCCTGTATGTGCCTTATGTTTACAACTAACTAACCATTTAACTTTTTGCTCACTAACATCCAGTTTTCCTTGGATACTTTCTTCAACAATTAGGTCTTTTCCGTTATCAGCCCCACGGGATGGACTTGCTAAAATCTTAAAACCTAAGTGAAGAAAAAAATTTTCAGCGAATAATTCAAATGTATCTCGTAGACCATTTTCACCATTACCATGAGCTTCAGGAATTTCTTTAAAGTTTATAATAGCCATATTTTTTAAATCCTTACTTTGAATAAACTATATATTTTTTAATGGCATATTATCCCTAATAAACCTATCCCGAGCGAGTGTCTACGAGCGATTGAGCATCATTAAAATTTTGCGCTAGCCTTTTCTCTGATTACAAAGCTTTCATCTCAAGACTAAATGAGATTAACCGAGCAAAGCGACTGTATAGCATTTGATTCTGATCGAGCGTAAGCGAGAAAAAAGCTTATGAGCGAAGCGAATGCATAGTTGCTTTTGCTGTTGGATTTCACAAATAAAATTATTCAAAACTGCCCCTACGAAGCGAGGGACGAGCTTCAATAGAGTACGAGCTTTAGCGAGTACCTAGGGCAGTTTGCACTCCCCTCTCGAAAGGCTTTTAATTATTTTTAAAGCTTTTAAATGCTTTTAGATAGTCTGAAACCCTTGTGTAGTCAGTGTTACAAGCTATATAAACGGACATTTGCTCTTGTATAAACGGACATTTGCTCTTGTATAAACGGACATTTGCTCTTGTATAAACGGACATTTGCTCTTAATTAAAGGACATTATAAATATTGACCGTAAAAAGATATTAGATTACATTGTCCTTTAATTAGATAATAATAAGTTCTTCTTATGAAAAATAGTTTAGTCGTGAAAGATAATGCTCTAATAAATGCTAGTTACAACCTAGAGCTAACGGAACAACGTTTGATCATGCTAGCTATCATTAATGCTAGAGAATCAGGACAAGGAATCACTGCTGATAGCAAACTAGAAATACATGCTAGTGACTACGCCAAGCTATTCAATGTATCTGCCGATGCGTCATATAAAGCCTTGAGAGAAGCTGTAAATAACCTGTTTAATCGTCAATTTAGTTATACAGCCGAATATAAAAAAACAGGAAAAGTCGGCATTGTTCGATCTCGCTGGGTAAGCCGTATATTTTATGTAGATGACTTAGCATTGTTAGAAATTACTTTTGCCCCTGATGTAGTGCCTTTAATCACACGGTTGGAAGAACACTTTACAAAATATGAAGCTAAACAAGTTGCTCACCTAACTAGTAAATACGCCACTAGGCTTTATGAATTGCTGATTGCTTGGCGTGAAGTTGGAAAAGTTCCACAACTAGAACTTAGCGAGTTTAGAAACAGATTAGGTCTTGTTGATAATGAATACACCGCCATGAGTGACTTTAAAAAGCGTGTGCTTGAACCATCAATTAAACAAATTAATGAGCATACTGATATTACTGTAACGTATGAACAGCATAAAAAAGGACGGATCATTTCAGGTTTTTCTTTCAAATTTAAGCAAAAACAACAGCCAAAAATTGAAGCTAAACGAGATCCAAACACCCCAGACTTTTTTATCAAAATGACCGATGCACAACGCCATTTATTTGCGAATAAAATGTCTGAAATGCCGGAAATGGGAAAATATTCACAAGGCACTGAAAGCTATCAACAATTTGCTATCCGTATCGCAGATATGCTGTTAGAACCTGAAAAATTTAGAGAGTTGTATCCAATTTTAGAAAAAGCTGGGTTTCAAGGATAAATCTCTTGTCTAATTTCTATATTGCCCAAATTATCGATTTCTATTAATTGGTTTACTTTAAGGTAGTTAAAAATCAACTTAGAAAAGTGCGGGACTCTACTTTGTAGTCCATACTTTTTCCCTGAAATGACAAGTGAGATAAACAATCCATTTACCATGAAATGATCTTTCTTCGGTATCTCAATAATGATAGGAAAAATCAAATGTTCCCCTGAAAATATTGCTACTGGAGCATCGTCGTTTTTTAAAGAAAAGCTCACATCGAAATCAATATAATTATATTGATCGGCAGTATGTTCTAATTTTGAACTTGCTAATATTTCAAAAAACTGCCTCAAGAATTCGTTTTTTTGCATTTTCCAACCTATAAACCAAAAAGCTGTCTATCTCGATCTTCTGTTAAATACTCGTTAAGTTCAGCAAGTATTTTTTCTTTATTGGCTTCATTGTCATTCATCTTTTTAATCAAGTAAGAACCGAGCAAAATTTTACGCCGAGTATCATCCTTGCGTTCCTGTTCTTTCTTCTTAGTACGTTCTCTTGCTTCAATAGCCTGTTTCTGCGCTTTTAACTGTTTCAGCTTCTCTAACTGGGCTTCAATTTTTTTTTCAATATTTTCAGTTGATTTTGTCATAATGTCGAATTTCGGGATGTAGAAAACCACTCAAGCATAAGGCTCTATGAATTGGAATTCAAGCGAGCTATATGCTATCGTGTTTTTCATGAAATGCGCACTTACGACTTGAATTTCATTCAAGTCAAAGTTGCGCAAGGGGATACCCCTTAACCCCAAAAAATTGCTATGCAATTTTAAAAAGCAAAAGGAAAATAAAATGTATCGGTATAACTTTAGAGAAACTCACTTTTATCTTTGCCCAAATTGCGGACATGAATGCACTTACAAGATGCCTGAGCTGATGGCACAACATGCAGAAGAAAGAGAAGTTCAGAACCTAAAAAGAGAATGCGAAAAATGCGGTTACTACGTCCCTGCTAGTCGGAAGTGTTAAGCGATGGCGATTTATCATTGCTCGACCAAAACAATTAATCGAAGTTCAGGACGAACAGCTGTAGCATCCAGTGCTTATCGTTCAGGTGAAAAGCTCAAAGATGAACGCACAGGACTGACCCACGACTTTACGAGAAAGGATGGTGTTGCCCATACCGAAATTGTGTCCAACCTCGATATTAAAATTGACCGTAGCCAACTTTGGAACTTGGCGGAACAGTCCGAAAACCGTAAAGATGCCCGAACCGCTAGAGAATGGGTCATAGCCCTACCCGATGAATTAGACGCAGATCAACGTAAGGACTTGGCAAAAGCCTTTGCCAAGTCCTTAGTTGATCGCTATGGCGTGATTGCAGACCTAGCCATCCACG
>NZ_CP127916.1 GCF_032823475.1 Acinetobacter sp. SAAs474 | reverse complement strand
TAAAGAAACAGAGTTCTTTAATATTCAAAAAGAAAGACTTATAAAAAAATGGGGGGCTGAAAATGTTATCTCTACTCATATTCATCGAGACGAGACAACACCCCATTTAGTTGTTTATATCGTTCCCTTTGATGAAGAAAAACAAGCACTAAACTGTAAAAAATGGCTTGGTAATAGAACACTACTGCAAGAAGAACAAACTGAAGCTGCGGAAGTTGTTAAGCATTTGGGATTAAGTCGAGGTATTAAAAACTCAAAAGCTGAACATCGGACAATCAAGCAGCACTATGAGATCGTCAATCAAACTAAAGATATTAACGAGTTCAGCCCAAGTATTGATAATTTACCGGAGCCGACATTAACGGATAGGCTTAATCCAAAGAAATATGCAGAACGTGTCATAGAACAGGTATTGCCTGATTATAAAAATGCAAAGATTGAATCAATAAAGGCTCTTGAGACACAGCAAGAAGTCAAAGCCCTCAGGGAGATCGCAAAAAAAGCAGAGCCATATTTGAATGCTGTTGATATTATTCCAGAGCATCGGATTAAAGACTTAAACAGTGTTATTAATGAAGCAACAAACAAAATAAATAATTATGAAAAAGAAAAAGAAAATAAGATAATTGAGGAAATTAATAATAAATTGGATGAGCATAATAATGTTAGCAATATTGTTTTTGATTTCAATATTTATTATGAAAGTGAGTTAAAAAATAAGATACTATTAGAAAAATCACTATCTAAGGATAGAGCAAAAACAGAAAAATGGTTAGAAAAGAATGATTTAACAGAAAAAAATGTATCTTCTGGATGGGATAAAAACGGTAATAAACTATATATCGACACTCCAGATTATTATCTTGATTTATGGAATTATAATAATAAATTATCCATGATTAATAATGATTTCAAAAATAAAATTAATAAGAAATATGAAGATTGTAATATGAGTAATACATTATCTTATTTAAAAAATAACGAAGAATATAATAATAAAAAAATAAACAATCTTTTAAATAAAATTGATTCTGATGTGATGCCTGTCATCGCTGAGTATCAACTTGAACAACAACAACTCAAGCAACAAAAAGAACATGATGACACAATCAATGCGCACAGAATCGCACAGAATGCGATTAGAGAGCGAGAAATACAGGCAGGTAGGGAAGCATATCAAGATATAAAAAGAGCCGAAAATCGAGCTTACAGAGCAAATGAAAGCACTATTGAAAAGTCATCTGATAAAAAAGAGTTATCAAGAGATAGTAATAATGATCTTTCCATGTAAGACGTATAACCGAATTTTGTTTCGTAAAGAATATCTAAACAATAAAATCAAGTAGTTAGCGAGTGTCTACGAGCGACACAATGAAAAGTCGCTCATCGACCCTCTGATTACTGCTTTTGCTTTTTGAATTACTGGAGATAGTAGTTAGCGAGTGTCTACGAGCGAAGTATTGATGCTTTTGCTTTTGTATCGTCACGAAGCGAAGCGAGTGCCATAGCTTTTGCTTTTGATTCCCCTTTATAAACTTTAAAATACTTTACAAGCTTTACGGCATGCTGAAACCCTTGCTAGATAAGGCTTACAGAGTTTTAAAAAGTACAATCACGGGGTTTAGACAGTACAATCACGGGGTTTAGACAGTACAATCACGGGGTTTAGACAGTACAATCACGGATAATAACAGTACATAAAATAATAAGTACTATTAAAACAAAAAAATTGTGAATTTTGCTCAGAATAAAATCATTTATTCATTTTATTTTATTCGATATGAAACATGGCATGAGTCAATTAAAAACCAATAACAGTACGTTTTCAGATAATAATAGTACATAAAATTTTGTGTACTTTAATTGCTTTTTGATTTATAACATTCTGCATGTTTGGCTTTTTATTAAAACTATGTCTGACTCAACAAAATCGGTTTACTCAAAAGATAACGCTGTATTTCCAAATAGAATTATTGATTTGTACAAAGGCATGAGTCTTGATGAAAAGCGATTGCTAGTCCTTCTAAGCCCTATTGTCCGAACCACTGGGGTGAAGGAAGGTGAATCTGTATTCTTGGCTGCTAGCGAATATGCAAAAGAGTGCAACATTAGTCAGACACGCGCTTACGAAGGCTTAGCCAGTGCAAGCGAAAGGCTTGTCCGAAGATACTTTAGCTATAATCCGGAACCCGGAAAAAAAACTGTCGCCAACTGGATACTAAGATCAACATATTCAGAGGGGGGTGTTGATGTTTTCTTTACAGATGAAGTACTTCAGATGCTTCGATTGTTTGATAAACACAATCCTTATACTAGGTACAAAAAAGAAATAATTTTAAGGCTGAAAGGTGATTACTCTTTTGAGATTTATCACATTGCAAAGAAAAATGAAGGACTAGGGAAAACCGATGTATTACTAGAAGATTTAAAGAAAAATTTAGCTGTTCCAGTTTCTTACGAAAATTTAAGTAACTTAAAAAAACGTGTATTAAATTCAAGCTGTGAAGAAATCAGTAAGAATACAGATATTAATTTGAGCTATGAAACTGTTAAGCGCGGGCGATCTGTTGTTGCTATTCGTTTTATTATCAAGAATAAAACTGACCCCAAATCTAAAGTGAATCGAGCAAAAGTCGATCTTAAAGACCCTAACACTCCGGACTTGTTTACTAAATTAACCCCTCTTGAAGTAAATCTATATGCAAAAAAATTAGCAAACGACCCTGAGTTCGGATCTAAACATATAGAGCCGGGTGAGAGTTTTTCGCAAGCAGAAGAAAGATTGAGAGTTCAACTATCTCAGCAAGAATATGTTCAGAAGTATTCTAAATATCTCAAAAAACTAAAAGCTTCAGCATTCAAGAAACCTTAGTGATGTGCCTGCCTGGAAGTCGAAGACTTCCGCCCTCGGCAGAGTCCTCGAAGAGCTTACGGATACCTAAAAATAAACGTAGTTGATTTTTTGGTGTAGTAAGTACACCAAAAGTTAAATTTAGGTTGAAAAAGCAAAATCAAAAGCAGATATTGAACGTAGTTTAATTTTCTGTTTTTGGATTTTGCGATGACTGATCACGTTATTTTGAGACATGCTAAGTTAAAAAGTTTTGGTGAAATTGGCGGGTCACTTGATCACACATACCGCCTTATTGACACTCCTAATGCTGACCACAATCGCTCTGATCTGAATGAACACGATTTCAATAAAAAGACTGATGTTCTCGAAGCATTAAAAAATAGAATTGATCAGCGAGTATCTAAACGTCCAGATAATGTTTTATGTGTTGAATATCTTGTAACTGCTTCACCTACTTGGGATGGATGGGGTACAGA
>NZ_CP127914.1 GCF_032823475.1 Acinetobacter sp. SAAs474 | reverse complement strand
TTTAAGGTTAAACATTTTATGAATAGAGATAAATTTTTCGGTATTGATGCTAAAAAACAATGGGTTTTTGTTTTTTTATTAGAAAATAATGATAAAAAATTATCATTATTTATTGAATATACGAATGAAGAAAATTTGGAATTGGCAAAACAAGATTTAGCGTTATATGGAATATTTTGGGATACAGGTTCAACTGTTGAAGCAATTATTAATTCATTTGATATTAATCCATCAAAAAAATTAGGTCTAAAAACTTGGTATGAACAGGTTTAAAAAGTCTGTCACGTGGCAATCACGTAAAAAAATATCTGCAAATTCTTCTGTTTGTTAGACTTCAAAAAGCGTCACTACTGATAGTGACGCTTTTTTATTTTTCATAGTAATGCACGCTTACTCGTTTCTCATTCGAGAAACAAAAAATGGTTTGTCGCTTCGCTCGGTTTTTACCTTTTGATGTTTTTATTGAAGCTTGTAATCAGAGGAAAAATATTCTTTATTCTAATACCTGGTTGTCACTCGTAGACACTCGTTCTGTTTTGCTCGTCTAGAATTCATAAAAAAAATATTAGCGAGTGTCTACGAGCGAAGTAATAAAAATTTGATTATTTCCCCCTTTGAAAAACCGCTTTTAAAAATATTGGCTGCTAGATGGTTTTTACTATCGCGAGCTTTTACTTTTAAAAAAACACGAGCAAAGCGAGTTCATAGTTGCTTTTGGGGGGTTAAGGGGGGCGAAGCCTCCCTTACAAGGCACAGAGTGAGAATTTTGAACGATAGTGAAAAAGTACCCTCTGTGTGTCCTTGCTCTATGCTCTTTAAACCTTTGAACTTTCCCCCTGAATTTACCTAAATTGCCCCTGACGTAGCAAAGCGAAGTCAAAAAAGTTTGAGCAAAGCGAAAACATAGGGCAATTTTCATAATGGAAATGGGCTTTTAAGGTTTTTAAATGCTTTTAAATGCTTTTAGACATGCTGAAATGCAAGCCTAGCAAGGCATACAGAGGACATTCTACTACGTTTACCCATCAATACCCCTACGTTTACCCATCAATACCCCTACGTTTACCCATCAATACCCCTACGTTTACCTTGCGTATTACTACAAGTTATTTTAATGTAGTAATAACTTCAAAAAAATAATTGTAGGTTATGAGCGATTTAATAGTAAAAGATAACGCCCTAATGAACGCTAGTTACAACTTGGACCTTGTTGAACAGCGGTTAATCCTGCTTGCTATTGTTGAGGCAAGAGAATCAGGTAAAGGAATTAATGCCAATGATCCTCTTACTGTTCATGCTGAAAGTTATATCAATCAATTTGGCGTACACAGAACAACGGCATATCAAGCTTTGAAAGATGCCTGCAAGGACTTATTTGCACGCCAATTTAGCTACCAAGAAAAACGAGAACGTGGACGAGCGAATATTACAAGTCGATGGGTATCACAAATTGCTTATATTGATGAAACGGCAACGGTTGAGATTATTTTTGCTCCTGCTGTTGTTCCATTGATTACAAGACTGGAGGAACAGTTTAGCCAGTACGATATTGAGCAGATTAGTGGTTTATCTAGTGCCTATGCTGTTCGTATGTATGAATTATTGATTTGTTGGCGTAGCACAGGAAAAACGCCTGTTATTGAACTAAAAGAGTTTAGAAAACGAATAGGTGTTTTAGATACTGAATACACGAGAACAGATAACTTAAAGATGCGAGTTATTGAGCTAGCACTCAAGCAGATAAATGATCATACCGACATTACAGCGAGCTACGAACAGCACAAAAAAGGGCGAGTGATTACAGGATTCTCATTCAAGTTTAAGCAGAAGAAGTCCAAACAAGTCGAAATTGCCACGGAAACAGCCCAAACAGCCACGAATGACCAAGACATAACAAAACCTCTTACTGAGCCACAGATCGCAAAATACAGCATGATTCTGTGCAAATTAGGCAGTATTTCAGACTTGAGTAACTTCCCCGACTATCCAACCTTTGCAAATTGGATTGGTAATATCCTAAGAAATCCCGAAAAAGCAGATAAACAAGCGGTAAAACGGATTTTCACAGCATTGGAAACAGAAACTGACTACAGCAATTGAGTGTTAAAATCTAATTAATT
>NZ_CP127913.1 GCF_032823475.1 Acinetobacter sp. SAAs474 | reverse complement strand
ATGACCTGAAGGCAAAATCACGCTAGTATGAATCGACGGTATTTCATCACTTAAAATAAATTTAACTTCAGAATCTCTTAACTTAAGCTTACTGTATAGGTGCATTCCATATAAATTATCTAACGGCACAGCAATACAATAGGGATAATCTTTTTCGATCACAGATAAGTTGTTCTGCCAATTTTTGTCCGTTTCTAATGTCAGTACTATATCGGGTTGAAGTGTTTTAATTTGGTCAATAAGCAGATGATATTTTTTATTTGGTGTCAATACATTCGATACAAGTAAAGAAATTTGTTTATCAGGATCATACTGTTCTCGACGTACTGTTTTGACCTGTTTTTTCCAGATAAAGGTATAAGGCAAAACCATTGTTAGTTGATAAGCTAATGCTGCAATCAAGGCCATAATAAGCATTAGCCGAAAACCAGTCCACTGCTCATAAAAGAATATCAGTAAAGCGAACACCACAAAACCTAACCATAAAATTTGTAGTCGAGGAAAATCGGCTGCACGGATCCACCATTCAGCGCGAGGAATCAATGACCAAAAACTTAACCAAATGACTAAAATTGCAATGATTTCAATCAAAATCATAAAATTTCTTTATCCTGAAAGCGAAAGAGAACTCCATTCGAATTAAGCTGGAGGTAAATTTCACAGTTAATGATGAGCCTAGTTAATTTTGAATATACTGCTTAATTACTTCGAGAGGAACACCTAGCATAAGATCCGGAAAAATAACAAGCTGATCATAAATTGGTCTTGTTTATTTTTTATTCTACACCCTATTTTTAAATAAGTTTCAGCTCTCTACATCGCTAAGATTCCAATCGGGATTTTTTGATTAAAAACATTATAAATGCCCTAAAATGTATCTTTTAGGGCATTTAATTTTTTAATGACTATGTTAAAGTAATTTATTATCAGGGTGTGATTTTTTATAAAATGCCCTAATTTATATTAATCAATATAAAGAACATATAGTTATGGCAATTAAGAACGGAAAAGCTCCATTTATTACTCAGGATGACTTTGACCTAACCATGAAAAGCATTAAAGGGAGAAATGCAAACCGTAATCGTGTGGTAATGATGTTTAGCCATTTTCTCGGATTACGTGCAAAAGAGTTAGCAGCCTTAAAGATCAGAGACGTTATCGACAACAAAGGTCGAATCAAGGAGACCATCCGACTTTTGGCAGCCTATACCAAAGGTGGCGTTTATCGAGAAGTTTTTCTTGTTGACCCAACGGCCCAAGAATTACTTAAGAAATATATTTACGCTGAACGGTCGATTAATCAGGGCGATTCAGCGCTGTTCTTATCTCAAAAAGGTGGGAATTTTAGTGCAAATACAATGCAACGTATGATTACGAACATTTATAAAAATGCTGGTATTAAAGCAAGCTCACACAGTGGTAGACGTACATTTGCTACTAGATTAATTAGAGAAAATGTTGATATCTATTCTATTCAGCAACTCATGGGGCATAGTTCTATTCAAACAACTCAGGAATATTTTGTATCAGATCCTAATTTGCTTAAAGCTGCTGTTTATAAGCTTAGTAAATAAAAATGATCTAAATTAAATAAATGTAAATTAATTGATTATCTAAGAAATTAAATACAATATTCCCCCAAATTATAAAATTTCACGCTTTTCAAAGCGAATCACTAAATTTTCTTAAAATTCGAAAATATTGAATTTAAGTAGATCATAGGTATGGAATATGTCATTTAGAGATACTATTTTTGAACGTAATGAATTTATAGATATGTTACGGTTTCTATCAATATCATTAGTTTTATTACATCATTTTAATATACCTTATAAGCTGTTTGAAACTTTTTTAACATTTAATATTTTTAATGAAAGCTTTATAACAATGCTTTCTAGAAATGGTAACTATGGTGTTACTATGTTTTTTGTTATATCTGGTTATTTAATTACATCACATTCAATTAAAAGATGGAATGGTATCCAAAATATAAATTTTAAAAATTTTTATATATCTAGGATAGCTAGAATTATACCAACTTTATTATTAGTCGTATTGATTGTAAATTTTTTGGGATTATTAGATCTTAAGCCATTTATGACTCAGGCACCAAATGGAATTATTGTTTCTCAGAGTACAGTCAATTTTGCAGCATTAACATTCTGGATGAATATACTAATAATAAATAATGGTTGGGTAAATTATGCATTAGGTGTTTTATGGTCTTTATCGGTTGAAGAAGTCTTCTATTTACTATTTCCAATTTCTGCAATTTTATTTAAAAAAGAACACTTTTTTATATTTTTATGCATTACTCTAATAATATATTGCCCTTATTTTAGACATTTAAACTATGGTAATGATAATGGAGCATATTTATATCATTATTTTTCAAGTTTTGATGGTATTGCATATGGTTGCTTAGCAGCAATAATATCATCACACTATAAATTTAAAATATCAGTTAGTCAGTGTATTAAATATTTAATGATTGTAATAATGACAGCTATTTATTTCTATGGACCAATTAAAGAAACTGCAGTATGGGGTATATCATTTTTTGCTTTATGTACAAGTATATTAATTATGACTAGTATTTCAATAAATAAAAAATATCCAAAAAATATTATATTAAATTTCTGTAAACAAACTGGTAGAAATAGTTATGAAATTTATTTATTTCACTTGATAATACTAGGGTTTA
Source organism: Acinetobacter sp. SAAs474 (assembly GCF_032823475.1). Classification (NCBI taxonomy): domain Bacteria; kingdom Pseudomonadati; phylum Pseudomonadota; class Gammaproteobacteria; order Moraxellales; family Moraxellaceae; genus Acinetobacter; species Acinetobacter sp. SAAs474. The sequence goes on along the minus strand of NZ_CP127913.1, from coordinate 132,814 downwards.
TAAAAATATTATATGTGCCTAGTGAAACTTTTGGAAATATAAAAGTATTATTATTAATAATATACTTCACGCTGACTTTTATTTTAGGTTATTTTATCGAAAAATATTTTTCAAATCCGCTTAATATGAAAATAAGAAATTATTTTATTAAAAAATAAATTTTGAAAAATTAATAAAGACTTGGATATCTATATTAACCCGAATCCTGCTTAAGCCGATGACTTCATAATTTTAATTATTGGCTTATTTAAATGAGTGAATTGATATGCACATAACGAGGCATAAATTCCACTTAGAAATCCATGAATACTACGTGCTTTACTCGTGACCAAATTGTATTGCCCTTTCAATAAGCTGAATAAAGTTTCTATCTTGTTACGTTGTCTTAAGTGATATTCATCTGACGCAGTAAACTGAATTGTCTGCATGTTTTTCCGATGATAGGTAATCAAATCAATATTTTCCTCCTTTAATCTGCTTTTTAAATCTTGGCTGATGTAGCCTCGATCCGCATAAATCTTAGCTTCTAAGCCGTTAACCAATTGCTCAACCATTTTGATGTCAGCAACATGACCATTTGATAAAGCTGAACATGCTATTTCACCCAATTGATTCATCGCAATATGTAATTTACAACCATAAAACCAACCCATCGAACTTTTACCACGAGTTGCGATTTTAGCTAGAGATTTATGGCGCTGAATCCGTTGATTTTTACAGACTGGTAGTGTTGTTGAATCAATCCATAAATATTGTTTATCTTGACCTTTCATCAGTGACACATGTAAAGCATGTAGGGCGAGTTGGTGCATATTGATCAAATGAATCATACGTTGATAACAAGGTAAGTACTTAAATAAATGAATTTTGTCTTCTTTGAGCCATGCGAAAAAGGCTTTGAAATTATTGAAATGAGAGCATTTGTACCAAATGGCAATAAAGCAGATCTCTGAAATTGTGAGTTGAGCTGTTCTAATTCTTAAGGAATTACGATTTTGTTTGAGAAACTGCCAATAAATTGCTTCAAATTTAAGAAAAAAATCATCAATTACGCAGAATAATTCGGTATTATTAAACATCGGGATTAGAGCTTTATGTTTAGTGTGGTAACTCAACTGATGGCTCTAGTCCTCTTATTTTTCAAGTCAATTTCTTATCCGCGATTTGGGTTATATTAGGAATTACCCTTGTGTCAGCAATCAATTTTACAAGAAACATAGTCAAGTTAATGAAGTATCCTTAAAGATAAGATTAACTCATTAGGTCAGGCAGCTTAACTTAAATAAAAATATCTATGACAAATCCAGTACGGTTCACTTGTCGAATATCTGTAACAGTTAATTTTTGACATTGGCTATTCTTAGATATTTTATTTTTTAGATACTTTGATGACTCATGCAATCCAAGTCTTGAATGGTTTAGATTCATCAAGGTAAAACCATACCCATCAACGATGAACAATTACAGATATTAATTCAGCAGCGAACTTGGTAAGGTATCGAATAAGTCCAAGTCGTAAATTTTCTCTAAACCGAGTCATTCAACAAGGTTTATGTATAATTTAAATTCATGTTATAACAAAGATATACAATATCATGATTTGAATGATTAAATTTTAATACTTATAAGGAATTGACTCCATGACAGTATCATCTCATCTTAGTTTTGCATGTACTTCATTACGAATTTTTGATTTACATGGTAATGTATATCATGGTCGAACATTGGAATTTCCTGAATCACCATTGATCACCAATTTCACCTATTTTCCCCAAGGCCATTTATTTCAACATTTGGCGCCAGATGACTCTTTGGGATTAAGTTATTCTGCAAAATATCCAATAATGGCATTGACGATGCCAAAAAATCAACATGAATTGCATGATTGTCTTGAAGGTGTTAATGCTGCAGGATTATCTTTTAGTCTAAATATGTATCATCATCAAGGTCTAAAATCTTTAGATCCTGCACAATATTCTCATTCGATTCCCTATGAAGCATTAGGTGAATGGGGACTTGCTAATTTTGCAACGATTGAAGAGCTACGTATAGGATTAGATCAAGTTAATGTTTGGTCGGGTATTATTGATATTCTAGGGTTAAATTCACCATTTCATTTTGTTTTTTATGACAAAACTGGAACGAGTATTGTGATCGAAATTAAGGACGGTGAATTGATTGTGTATAATAATCCTACTGGCGTGATGACCAATGGTCCAGAATTTCCATGGCATCTCACCAACTTACATAATTATACCCAACTCAGCAATATTGATGTACCAAGCAGTACCATTGGAGGAATCTGTTTAACACAACCAGATAGTGGGATTGCCACACAAAATATTCCAGCATCAAATACCTCTGTGGGACGTTTTGTAAAAGCATTTTATTATGCAAGCTTTGCCAATAAAGTTGCTGATCCGCATGAACAACTCGTTGAACTATCTCATATTATGAATAATTTTGATCGACCTAAAAACAGTAGTCTAGTTCATACTGTTCAGGACGGGAAACCCCTGATTGCACGTGAATATACTGTTTGGACCGCCCTTACAGATTTATCTCGTGGGCTCCTTTATGTCCGTGAATATTCACAATTAAATTATCAGAAATATGCATTTAGCGATTTTGAGCAACAGCAACAACTCTACTCTGTTGCTATTAATCAACCATCCATCTGATGATGATTTAGATCAATATACGATAATACTTATCTATCTAAAAGTGAAAGAGGACTCCACCCAAAAGTCAGGGTGGAGGTGAATTTCACAGATTTTAATGCCAATCCATCAATGAGCTGGCAAAAAAGAGAAAGAATGTTAAAGCTAAATCAGGCTTAGATACATCCATTCTAGATTAAGGTTAGTCAATGTTTGGGCACTGTTGCAAATAATAACTAAGGATGAACAATAATTTTTACTGCAGATTCATTATTATGGATCAACGTTTCAAATCCTTGTGAGACCAGATCGTCTAATGCAATTCGCTGAGTAATAAAGGGCGCCAAATTAATTTTACCTTCTTCAACCAGTCGAATGGTCTCTTGATGATCATTTACATAAGCAATCGTACCGCGAATATCCAGTTCTTTCATCACCACACTATGCACATTAATTGTTGCTGGATGGCTCCAGATCGAAACAATGACAATCACTCCTGTTGGTTTCATTGCAGCAACCAGTGTGTCCATGACTTTATTGACACTACTACACTCAAAAGCAACATCTACACCACGTTGCTGTGTAATTTTCATGACTTCAGTCACAACATCAACTTCAGAAGGATCTAAAATATAATCTGCAACACCACTTTCTCGTGCTTTTTCTTTACGCTTATCACTCAGTTCTGTCATGATAACCGTCACACCTTTGGCTTTTAAAATAGCTGATAGTAATAAGCCAATAGGACCACCACCACCGACAAGTGCAATATCTCCAGTTTGTGCACCACTTCTCATATACGCATGATGGCTAACAGATAACGGTTCAATTAATGCTGCTTGATCTAATGGAATTTTGTTTGATATCGGATGTACCCAACGACGTTTCACTGCAATTTTTTCTGATAAACCGCCACCTCTACCCGCTAAACCAATAAAATTCATATTTTTGGATAAATGATAAGCATCATCTTTACCAGTAGGAACATCATCCGCAATAATATAAGGTTCAACCACCACATGCTGTCCAATTTGAAGATCATCTACACCTTCACCTAGCGCATAGATTACACCGGAAAATTCATGTCCCATTGTAATGGGTGCAGATTCTCCTGAAATAGGATGTGGATGACCGCATGGTGGAATAAAAATCGGTCCATCTATAAACTCATGTAAATCCGTGCCACAAATTCCACACCATGCGACCTGAATGCCAACGGTACCAGGTAAAATCTCTGGTTCAGGAATATCTTCAATACGGATATCACCTTTATCGTAAAAACGTGCTGCTTTCATTATCATTCCTTTAAATTATATCTGTATGATTCACTATCAAATCAAGCTGAGCGAAATTTTCATTTTTTGATTAGAATTAAAATAAACAGGCTTATACCATTTTTTCTTTGAATACTAATCAAATATAAATGTAGCAAATAAAAAGCGATATTTTTGATGATGTTATGTTAATTTTAATATTTAACTAAATTGTACGAAATTTCCCATTTATAAGGTTTTAGTTCTTTAGCAAACGCTTTACATAGTCAGTCTGCTAGATACTATTTTTAATTATTAATGAACTTACTAGGCATAAGATTGGGATGCATATCTAACAGTAAATGAAGAGGATTTAGGGATTAAAAATAGGGTTAAGAATGGCAAACTTGCTAAATCCAATTCGGATGTAGCATAAGGGCAGTTCTTAACATTATTAAAATATAAGGCTGAATAGTATGGTAAAAACATGGTTAAAAGTGGTTGATTTATAGCAAGTTTAAAAACATGTTCTAGCTGTGGTATAAAATAGATAAGTGATCATTAAGTGTTAGATCATGGGAATGTGAAAGCTGTCAGCTTGTAAGAGATCGTGACATTAATACAAGCTTGAATATTCATGATTTTACTTTAGCTGATGCACTAGGACTGAGTGCTGTGTAAAGCATTGCTGTGTCACGATATTTGTCAGTGCAAGTGTGGCACCAAAAGGTGCAATCCATTTGATTGCATGGGTCGCAAAAATTCCCCCCACGATAACCTTTGGTTTAGTGGGGGAAGTAAGTCAATGCCAACCCATCAATGAGCTGGCAAAAAATCATCAACTCATCTGCTACAATTAATCTTCTAGTTGTTTGGCTTGATTAATCAGTTGGATAAATTTTTCTTTATCTTGAATCGCATTGACACTAAGTAATGCTAATTTGACTAAAAATAACTCCCGTTTTTCCGCTGCAACAGCATCGATACTTTCTGCAAGATAGTCATACACTTGTTCTAAATCTTCAATACAAATATTGTTCATGCTGCTGCTCCTTTTACAACTGGGTTAAATTGAGAAATATTTTGACGAATTGCATCTGGACGATAGTGAATCCAACGACCATTAATATGATGATCTGGCCGCACCAAATAAATTACACCAGTATCAGCAAAGAAACGTTCTGCAACGACTTGTGAATCGATCACTAAGCTACGATCTGCGCTTGCCACATTTTCACCATCAGTCGCCAAAGCAATCAGTTGTATCGCCATACCTTGCTGTTTTAATTGTGCCACTTCTGCAAGCAGCGCTGCTGGAAGTTGGCCTTGCTGACTAAAGGCTAAAATTGAGAATTTTCCAGAAATATAGTTATATAAGAATGTGCCATCGGCAAACTTCACATTTGGAATCAGCGCACCATTTTCAGTCAACTCATTCATTAATGCATTGTCATCATTTTGGCTATTTAATGGCGAATGTGTATAGGCATGTGGACGCGAAGTACGCCAATGATATAGCGGACGCACAAAATCATGAGCCAAAGATAATGATAATACCGCATCACGCAATAAGCGGAAACCTGCACTTGGCGGTGCCATAAAGCGTGTTGATTTACCTGCTTCAGCAATAATTTCACGTGCTGCACCAACACGGTCAGCAGTATAACTGTTTAATAATTTTTGATCTGCCTGCCCTTTTACCACAGCAGCCAATTTCCATGCCAAATCTTGTGCATCTTGGAATCCTGTATTCGCGCCACGAACACCAAAAATAGGGAGTAAATGGGCAGAGTCACCGGCAAAAATAATGCGATTATGTACATAGTTATCTAGTGTTAATGCACGTGTAGAATATACCGTACTCCAATCCATTTCCCATTCTAAGTGGTCTTGACCAATCATTTTTAATTGATCATTGACCGCTTTATGCAGATTTTCTGGTTGAAGTGCTTCTTCAGGGCGAATATCAGTGTCTAATTGATAGTCAAAACGCCAAATATGATCGGGTTCACGATGCATTAAAATGGTATTACCTGGATTCCAATCTGGGGAGAAGAATGCCAAACGTTCGGTAGGATAATCGAGTTTAATCCGAATATCCGCAATGACAAAACGGCCTTCGTAACTTGCCCCTTCCATCCAAAGGTTCATACTTTCACGAATTGGAGAACGTCCACCATCTGCAGCAACCACCCAATGGGTGATATGTTGATATTCACCTTCAGGTGTATGTACAGTCAACGTTACTTGCTCGTCGTCTTGCTGTTGTGCAACAATTTTATTGCCCCAACGTACTTCAATATTATCTTGTTCATGAATGGTATCGAGCAAATAACTTTCTAACCAGTTTTGTTGCAAGTTATTTAGGGGGGCAAATTGATCATGTTCACTGGTTGGCGATGCCATGCGGAATGCCACTTGACCTTTATAGATCGAATTACCATGTGTCCAAGGCAGCGCTCTGCTCATAATACGCTCAGCTGCACCCGCAGCTTGTAAAATTTCCATCGACCGTTTGGTATAAACCAATGCACGACTCCCTTCAGACAATTGCTGTTCCGATGAAAGTAAAACAACCTTAACCCCTTGTTTTGCCAATAATAGTGCAGTTACCATACCAATTGGGCCAGCACCAACCACCGTTACGGTATCACTATCGGTCAGCACATTTTCTTGACTATGAAAATATGGATACACCTGATAGCGATAGTAGAGAGATTTTCTAGGTTGTGTTTCTGGGAAATGCATATTGAACTCCTTGTCCTGATCTTTTATGAGATAAAATTTTTCAATAAAAATAATGTATTAAGATCTAATCGGTCACTAAACAATTTGCATCAGTGGATGTCGATCTCGCTGTAGTTAAATCTGCATATTCAAAGCTTCTATAGGCTTGACTGCCTTTAAAGCCGATTAAAAACAGACTAAATAAAGTCAGTGTCAATACACTGCAAATCATCCATACCCAAGTAAATGATCCTGTTGCTGCCACAATCATTGAAATGGCAGGTACACCAGTTGCGATTCCTAAAGTTTGGAAACGTAAGCAAATACCATAAACTTCGCCATAATGTGTATGACCATAAGTACGTGAAGCAATCACAGCTGGTGCGACTGTACCGACACAGTTGCCTAATCCCCAAAAAGATACGCCAATTAAACCCAATAACCAGGCCTGTTGACCAAAGGCCATAGCAAAAGGAACACAGGTCATTAAAATACTGCTACACACAATTGCAGTTGCTTTTACTGCCCCAAGTTTGTCGTACAAACTACCCAATAAAATTTTTGCAAAAATCATAATGCCTAAGCTGACTACTAACAATTGTGCTGCTTGCTGCATACCAAAGGTATTTTGGAGAAATACCGGAAGTTGTAGCACAATGCCGCCACCAACAAAACCAATTAAAAAATATGCAGCCAACATTGACCAAAAGAATGGTTTTTTCTTTAATACATTAGGTGCCAGATAAACCAAAGCCATATCTTGGGTCTGTTTTTTTTCTGCTGTCAGGCTTTCTTCGCCATAACCCAAGGCCTTTAAACCGATATCCTCTGGTTTTTCTTTAATTAAAAAAATGATCAATACACTGCTCATCACGAACATTAGTCCAGCAATGATCTGATAGGCCAATTGGTAGCTTAAATTTTGAATACAATAAGTAATAAATGGACTTAAAATCATGCCAAAGATTGCACTACCAGATAATGCAATACTCATGGCTAAACCTTTCTTTTTAATAAACCATCGATTGACTAAAATCGTTGGTGGCATAAAAGTGAGGCCGGTAGAAAAAAAGCCAAATAATGCAGCAACTAAATATAAAACATAAATATTGCTGGCCAAAGAGAATGCGGCATAACTTAAGCAAAAACCGGTTAAGAAAACCAATAAAGTTTTTTTGGTATGCTGCTGTAAAATTTTCCCTACTTTAGGAGAGAAAATCATGACCGTAATATTAATAATGGTCGAGCACAACGCAAATTGTGTCGGCGTAATTCCCACAGACTGAGTGAATTGATTTAAATAAATATTAAATGTTGTGATTGTAAGGCTAAGTGCAGTACCCGATACTGTCAATAACGCCAATACAATCCACCATCCATAGAAAATCTTGCTTGAATCTTTCACTGTGCTTTCCCTGTTTCCATGCTTTACTTACATCACGCAATAGAAAAGCACTGTTCAGCTCTACTTTAACCATGCGCAATGTAATCAGTTAAAGCCCGTGCTGTTTCCATTAAGGCTTTAACTTTTTCATTTTTAAAATCAATTGGTAGTAAATTCTCACTACCTAATGCTGCAATACAAAATTCAATTTCGCCTGCAGCATTAAAAATTGGTGCACAAATTGCATTTACACCCACCAACATATCACCCGAAACCGTTGCAGCACCTTGCTCAATAAAGCGTTGTTTCATACTCAGAAACTCAGTCCAATTGGCAGGATAAATGTTCTGTGCTTGTTTCTGTTGCCATTCTTGTTCCAATAACGGACGCACCATTTCTTCAGCCATAAAAACTGCATAAGCGCGCCCTGTTGCCGAATTCAATAACGGCATAATAGAACCTACACGTGTAATTACTGAAACTGGTTGATCAGGTTCAATCCATTGCACAATCAGTGGTCCTTGTGATGTCCATTTGCTGATTTGTAAGCCGCAATTAATTTTACGGTGCAATTCATTAATCATCGGTTGAGCCGCTTGAATCACATCGGTTCTTTGAATACAACTCAGACCCAATCTCCATGCCTGCTCACCTAGCGTATATCGGCCATCGTCCAGTTGTTTGGCATAGTTCATACGAACCAAACTGACAACATAACGATGAACTTTGGCTGGGTGCATCGATAATTTTTCTGCAAGTTCTTTCAGCATCATTGGCTTACGACTGAATACCAAGGCATCCAGTACGCTTAGACCAACCTCTAAGGATTGCACTCCACCTTGTATTTTTTCTTCAGACATCCGTCTTGATCTCTCAGTTTATTCAGCAGCATTCTACTTGAAGTTCACTGATTGCAAAGTACAAAACACCAGAAAATGATTGCAAATATCGCTTAAAGTGGCCTCACTACCGATCATCTAAAACTTTAGTTTATTACGATATACATAATTGAATTACATATTGCGTAATTTATGAAAATGAGTATGATGTGATTAATCGCAAAAATCAAGCTGTCTTAGACCTTAGATTCATATTGATGAAAAAACATATAAATAATTGTTTTAAAATGAATATTTATTTAAATTCGCAACTATTTGCAACTAAAGTCTTAGATCTATTGATGCATTTTTTATTGGTATTAATGATCAGTAATAACACTGATGACTTCGAATTGACACAAGGAACATGGAAATGATTCACCAATTAAAATCATTTATTGAGGTTGCACCAGATTCGGATTTTCCCATCCAAAACTTACCTTATGGTGTATTTAGTCACACAATTAATGGCGAGCGTCGTATTGGTGTTGCACTTGGAGAGTGGGTGGTAGATCTCGCAGTTCTCGAGGAAAATGGATTTTTAACAATTAATGCGGGTGAGCGTTATTTTAATCAAGCAACCCTGAATAAGTTCATTGACTCAGGTAAAAGCAACTGGTCAAAAATCCGTACTGAACTACAAAGTTTATTATCCGTAGACAATGCAACCCTACGTGACAACACAACATTACGCCAAAAAGTTTTTGTGAAACAAGCAGATGTCAGCTTACATTTACCAGTGCATGTACCAGGTTATACCGATTTTTATTCATCTAAAGAGCATGCAACCAATGTCGGTTGTATGTTCCGTGATCCTAAAAATGCCCTGTTAGCCAACTGGTCAGAACTGCCTGTCGGCTATAACGGTCGTGCAAGCTCAGTGGTGGTCAGCGGTACTGATGTGGTACGTCCATCAGGCCAAATTAAACTTCCCACAGAAGAACGTCCAATTTTCTCTGCATGTCGTAAACTCGATTTTGAATTAGAAACAGGCTTTATTGTCGGTAAACCGAATCAACTGGGACAGCCAATTGCCATTGAAAATGCATGGGATCATATTTTTGGTATGGTACTCTTTAATGACTGGTCTGCACGTGACTTACAACAATGGGAATATGTGCCTCTAGGTCCATTTAATGCCAAAACTTTTGCCTCTTCTATTTCTCCATGGATCGTCACTCTAGAGGCATTAGAACCATTTAAAACGGCTTCACCGTTACAACAACCACAGCCATTGGCTTATTTACGTGAAGACCATCAGCATAATAGTTATGACATTCATTTATCAGTTGAATTAAAAACGGAGCAAGCCGATCAAGCTGATGTCATCAGCCAAACTAATTTTAAATATATGTATTGGTCTATGGCACAACAACTGACGCATCACACCATTGCCGGCTGTAATGTTCAAGTCGGCGACTTAATGGGTTCAGGAACTATTTCTGGTCCAACAGCAGATTCATATGGCTCATTACTAGAAATCAGTTGGAATAGCACCAAACCATTAACCTTATCCAATGGCGAACAACGTAGTTTCTTACAAGATGGCGATACCCTGATTATGAAAGGTTATTGTGAAAAAGACGGTTTACGTATTGGTTTTGGTGAAGTGACTGGCAAAATATTGCCTGCTGTTCAATTTAACTTCGCAGAATAATTGATCGGAATTCACACGATGAAATTGTATGGATATTTCCGTAGTTCAGCCGCGTATCGAGTACGTATTGCCTTAAATTTAAAAGGCTTAACAGTAGAGCACTGTGCCATACACTTGGTTAAAAATGGTGGCGAGCAGCATAGTGCTGCTTACCGTTTACTTCATCCAAGTGCATTGGTACCCGCTTTACAAGAAGATGATGCTTTTATTCTGACGCAGTCGATCAGTATTTTAGAATATTTGGAAGAAAAATTTAGTCAAGTGGCATTATTACCCGAAGACCTACAGCAACGTGCCTTAATTCGTGCATTTTGCCAAAGTATCGCCTGTGATATTCACCCGCTCAATAATTTACGTGTTTTACAATATTTATCCAACACCTTACAGGTCAGTGATGAACAAAAAAGTGCTTGGTATCAACACTGGGTTGCAGTGGGCTTTCACAGTTTAGAAGCACAACTACAACACTCCAATGGCCAATTTTGTTTTGGTCAACAGGCAAGCTTTGCAGATTGCTGTCTGATTCCTCAAGTATATAACGCTTTGCGTTTTAACATTGATTTATCAACATTCCCTAAAATTCAGTCGATTTACACACATTGTAATCGCTTAACTGAATTCCAAAATGCTGCACCTGAAGCACAAAGCGACGCAGCTTAACATTAAAGAAGGATTTTTAATTATGGCAATTCAAGTCGAAAAGATTCACCACGTAGCATACCGTTGTAAAGATGCCAAAGAAACCGTGGAATGGTATAAAAAAAATCTCAATATGGATTTTATTCTCGCATTTGCTGAAGATCATGTGCCGTCAACCAAGGCTTTTGATCCATATATGCATTTATTTCTAGATGCTGGTCATGGTAACGTTTTAGCCTTCTTTGAATTACCCACTCAACCAGACATGGGCCGTGATGAAAACACACCAAAATGGGTACAGCATATTGCTTTAAAAGTCAAAGACCGTGCCGCTCTGATTGAAGCCAAAGCACACTTAGAAGCCAATGGTATCGATGTACTTGGCATTACCAACCATGGTATTTTCCATTCAATTTACTTCTTTGATCCAAATGGCCATCGTTTAGAATTGGCTTATGATGATGAAAAAGCACCAGAAAAAATAGCCATGATCACTGAAGAAATGAAACATGAAATGTTAGAGCAATGGTCAAAAACTAAACGTGCTCCACATCATACGCATTTCTTACATGCAAATGAGCTCGATACTGCCAAAGTCGATGCTTAATCTGATCATTTTTTATCTATTAAATCAAAGTTGCTTAGGCTACTTTGATTTAGTAGATCATCATCCATCGAAGGTGTCCAATTACATGCCACAAATATTGATGAAGTTATTATGGACTGTGTATTATCTGCGAATTTAAAACAAGATCCTGCACATCAAGCCATGCGCCTAGCAGGTTTAGACGATTCTGTGGGTGCAACCACGATTATCAAAACTGTATCTAAAATCACGATATTGATGTGTGTTTTAATACTAAAGTTCAAACACACAATAAAAAAAATAATTTAATATATAATAATATCATATAGTTAATAAATTTAACTTCACCAACCGCTATAGAGAATATCATGTCACAACACGATTATGAAAATGGTTTAAAAGTCCGGACAGAAGTCATGGGGGCTGATTTTGTACAACGGGCAAAAGACAATACCACTGCATTTACCCAGCCTTTACAGGATTGGATCAATGAACATGCATGGGGTTCGACTTGGCAACGTGAAGGCGTATTACCTCGAAAATATCGCTCTTTAATCACCATTGCATTTTTGGTGGCACAGAAAAGTCCGACTGAACTTAAAGGCCATATCCGTGGTGCACTGAATAACGGGGCAAGTATTGAAGAAATTCAGGAAGTGCTCTTACATAGCTTACCCTATTGTGGTGCACCAGCAACACAAGAAGCATTTCGTGCCGCTATTGAAGCAATTGAAGCCTATCAGCAAGATCAGTCTCATTGAAATTTAGCGTCATGAGTGTATGGCCTAAAATACCAAATGGATTGTTTTTTCTCTACTGATGCTGATGTTAATCATCAGTCTATGACTTAACTTGATGTCATCAAATATCATGAATGAATCACATATATCTCGTATATGGTAAATAATAGCAATCATTTTGAATCATTCTCATGATATTGGCATACTCCCCCCACTAAACCAAAAGTATCGCGGGGGGGTGATGTTAATGCTTTATACATGAATTAACGATCTTGCCCTGATTTAATTGCTTTAAAAAATCTTTTGAAAGTACTGAGCTTTGACGAACTGCATCTCGATGATCTCCATTGGCAATAGAGTAATACACTACAGGTTTATGAGCATCACAGATCTGTTGATAGTATGTAGATATACCACGAGGATCAACCAGTTGATCTTGATCACCCTGTACCAACATTAATGGTACTTGAGGTATCATAGACTCAATCGATTGCTGTTTTAGGTAATTTAAAAGTGGATTTAAATCAGCATCTTTTTTAAAAATTGTCTGGGGTGCTTGTTTAATCTCCGTTTGTAATTCTGATAAACAACGTTTACGTGCCTGTCGTAACAAATTTTGCATTTCAGGTGTAACCCATTGTTCAGGATCTAAGTTTGGATCAGCTGCTTGGGCTCCCAATAAAACAATAGGTAAAAACGCTGCAATTTGGGGATCTATCTGTGAATTTTGTTGCACATATTCGGCAATACCTTGATATTGATATCCACCTGGTGCTAGTGCTATAGCCCCTTTTAAATTTAGCTCAGGTGCATCTTTCTGCCCATATGCGGCAACGGCTAAAGCTGCAGCTCCACCTTGACTATGTCCCATAACTAACCAGTTATTACTGACTTGCTTAGCTTTTAAATGATGTAACGCACGAACAGCATCAACGATAGTATGTAACTGGCTGGTTGCATTCATATAAGGATGATCTCCTGGTGTACCTAAACCTTGATAATCAGGAGCAACAATGGCATAACCTCGTTCCAACCAATCATCTAAGGCCTTATCAGCAACTTGCTGATAACTATTTACCGGTCCCCCGATATAGTCGGCAGATGGTGCACACGTATCAGCAACGCCTGTAGTACCATGTGCCCAAGCCAATATTGGCCAACCTTGCGTAGGTGCTTTGCCTTTAGGCAACAATACCATTGCAGAGCTCACAACAGGTTCTCCATGAATACCACGACTATAATAAGTAATGATCAATTGCTCACCAGCATGCGAATAACTGGTTTTTGGGTGTTGTGCCTGTACCGATAAAATCTCATCGACTTTATGTGCAGGCAATATCATTGATGTTATTGCTGATGGATGCTGCGGTTTTGCAATCGCTACTGTGGTATATGTTAAAGCAAATACTGTTAACATCGACTGTAATAGACAAAATGATGTTTTCACGTTTTATCTCCCACGATATATTAAATGATAATTTGCATGCCGCTTCAGTCAATGCATTAAGGCCATATTAAATATTCAATACCACTGATACAGATACGATCAGCGGTATTAAATGGTTTTGAGTGATCAAATAATGTTGAGCATTTATTGAGAATAATAAAATAAGCTGCGCTTAAAAAAATCATTCATACTATTATTAACGCGCTACTCGTAAGCCACCTTCAGCACCATCTGGAGTAAAAACAATTTGCCACAACTGCAAATCTCGTGCTCGAAAGGCACCAGCACAAGCATTTAGATAGTATGTAAACATACGTTTAAAACGTGCATTATAATTGCCTTGAATTTCAGGCCAAGCTTCAATAAAACGTAGATACCATGCACGTAAAGTTAAGTCATAATCAGCACCAAAATTATGCCAATCTTCCATAATAAACTTACCTGTAGTTGCATGTGCAATTTTTTCAATTGAAGGTAAACAACCATTTGGAAAGATATATTTACTCGCCCATGGATCTGCACTCATCATAGTCGTATTCGCCCCAATGGTATGTAATAAAAATAATCCATCTGGCTTTAAATTACGTTGTACTACCTTAAAATAAGTATCGTAATTTTTAGGACCAACATGTTCAAACATACCAACCGAAACAATACGATCAAACTGATCATTTAAATTACGATAGTCCATTAATAAAATTTCAATATCTAATCCCTGACAGCGTTCGGTAGCAAGTTTCTGTTGTTCTTTAGAAATTGTAATGCCTGTCACTGAAACTTGATAATGCTTAGCAGCATATTCTGCTAGTCCACCCCAGCCACAACCAATATCCAAGATACGCATACCTGGCTGTAAATCGAGTTTACGACAAATTAAATCTAGTTTTTGCTGTTGTGCTTGAAAAAGATCATCAGTGTCTTTCCAATATGCACAAGAATATTGCATATAAGGATCTAACATTAAATTAAATAGATCATTACCAAGATCATAATGCTCTTCACCGACCATCCATGCTCTTTTTTTACTTTGTAAATTTCTAAAACGCGCTACAGCTATTCTTAATATGTCTTCTAAGTTATACGGAATTTTTTTATCAAGTTTAGCACGTAGAATTTTGTAAAATAAAATATCAAGTCGTTCACAATCCCACCAGCCATCCATGTAACTTTCACCAAGACCAAGAGAGCCTTGTTGTAACACTCGTTTATAAAATTCATTATTATGTACTTGTATATCATAAGGCTGGTCCCCATCTATACGAATATCCACTTCTGCTAATATTTTTTCTACAATATCTTTTAAATTATCATTTTTTTGGCCAATATAGATATTCATAATAACTCCACATTATTTTAATTTATCGATTTTATTATTTCGATATATCCTCATTTTAAAATCAATAAACGATGTCGATATAAAAATTTTAATATGATTAATTTCTTGGTGATGTTACGGATAATATAAAGTTCGTTGGTATTCTTAAACGAATTTTACTCATCGATAGCATCTTTCGGTATATACTTTTCTACTATAGATTAAAGTCAATCAAAAAATGATATCAATCACATAAAAAATACAAATCTTTCATTATGATGATTCATTTTGTAATACGCTGAAATGCTTTCCATGATTGCTATCATTTGATCAATTTTAATGCTGAGCATAATTTAAAATAGACACAAAAGACTCGGCTTTAAATTAAAATTAATTAATAAAATCTATAACTTACAGTTGAGTAAAAGCACTATTCAAAGGAAGTAATAGACAAAATTGGCTGATATACTCCCTCGACTAAATCAAAGAAAGTGATGGCGGTATTTATTTAAAGATCTTTACCGCAACTAGATTCGGCGATTATGTAACTGAACGGATGATCGCACAGCTTATTATAAAATATAGTTTTCAGGATTCATGAGCGCTCACTTGCGCAGTGTGCTGCTCATCCAGCGATTGAAATACTATCCCCTCATCTAACGAGAAACACAGTTTCGTATAATGAGCTAAAAAAATTGCTTTATAGGCTAAGCTTTTTAAGCTGAGTATTCGGTAGGAATAAAGTGAAAATGCCGAGTAAAGGTAAATATGAGCATAGTGTAAATATCCATTCTATACCATTTCTATCAGCTAGGTATCCTAAACCAGCCGCTGCTATACCACTTATACCAAACATTAAACCGAACATAAGTCCAGCAATCATTCCAACACGTTCAGGAACTGCTTCTTGTGCATATACAACCATGGCAGAAAATGCAGATGACATAATTAAACCTGACATCATTGCGAAAATACAAGTCCAAAATAAATTTACATAAGGCATGAATACAGCAAATGGAGCCATTCCTAAAAATGAAATCCAAATAACTGATTTACGTCCAATACGATCACCAATAGGACCACCGAAAAATGTGCCAAGGGCAACTGCGACTAAAAAAGCAAATAAATATAATTGAGCGCTCTGAATAGGGAGATTAAATTTTTCAATTAAATAAAAGGTATAGTAATTACTGATGTTTGCGATATAAGTAAATTTTGCAAGCATTAGCATAGAAATCACTATCAGTGCTCGAATTAAAGTACTGCCATGTAATTTAAAACTGGTGGTCGATGTTGTTTTACTGATTTGAATTTTGGCATGATGAATAGTCCATTGACTGACTTTAAATAAAACAAAAATTGCAATTAAAGCAAATAATACTAACCAAACTGCTGAGGCTTGGCCGTTAGGAACGATAATAAGAGCGGCCAATAATGGACCAATTGCCGATCCTGTATTACCACCCACTTGAAAAGTTGATTGAGCTGTACCAAATTTTCCCCCAGACGCCATTCGAGCAACACGAGACGCTTCAGGATGAAAAGTTGATGAGCCAACCCCGATGAGAGATGCCGAGATAAGTAGCATAAAAAAACTACTAGAAAATGCAAGCATAATAATGCCCATCAAAGTAATGACCATTCCTAAAGGTAGAAGATAAGGTTGAGGATATTTATCAGTATATAAACCAATCCAAGGTTGCAATAAAGAAGCAGTAATTTGATAAACTAATGAAATTAGACCAATTTCTGCAAAAGTTAATGAAAAATTCTCTTTGAGTAATGGATAAATCGCAGGTAGAGCTGCTTGAATTAAATCATTCAGTAGGTGAGCTAAAGCAACAGCAAAAATAATATGACTCACCATTTTTGATGCAGCATCTGTCGTTTTAACTTGGACATTTTCTTCTATCTTAATAGGTAATTGCATGAAATACTTTATTTGCCTTAAAACTTTAATAATGACTATTATAATCTGGCATATTTAAGGCTATATTCCAAAAATCATTCTATAAGTGACAATTTAACGAGTTAATAGCAATGTCTTTAAGTAAAAATATGATTTCTACATTAGTTATTTCTATGGGATCACAACACAATTATGGAAGTACTATACCTCCACATCAGCATAATCGTGCTCAATTGCTTTATGCATCTAAAGGCGAAATACGCGTTCATACTGCAGAAAATATTTGGTTAATTCCTCCGCAATGTGCCTTATGGATTCCAGCATTTATGGAACATAGCGTCACCTCATTAAGTGAAGTACGCTTAAGTACAGCCTTAGTTGAACAAAATGCTGCAAATATTTTAGGAGATAAATGTTTTCTAGTGAGAATGACGAATTTATTGAAAGAATTAGTTTTGAGGCTAAATCAGCTTGATGAAATGCAACATCATGAAATATTATACAGTGAAGATTTACAAAAGTCTTTGCAACTACTTATTTTTGAAGAAATTAGACAATCTCCTACCTTTCCAATAGAAATTCCATGGCCAAAGGATAAGCGTTTAATTTTAATTTGCGAACAATTAATTAACGATCCCAAACATTCTAAAGATCTGAATACATGGTCGGATCTCATTGGAACCAGTTCCAGAACTTTGATGAGGTTATTTAAAAAAGAAACTGGGCTAGCTTATAGGGGATGGATTCAGCACATGCATATTGTATTAGCATTGAGTCAATTAGCTCAGGGAAACTCTATCTCACATATAGCGACATCACTAGGTTATACAAGTTCAAGTGCCTTTAGTGCTATGTTTAAACGCCATTTAGGCTATTCGCCTCAAAACTTTAAATAAAATTTCACTCAATAACAATCAATTAAAATCATGCGCATCATATAAAAAATTTTATAACAATATATTTTTTCATAGACTTGAATAATAAACCTACCTAAAACAGCAAAATTTCGACATGGAAATATGTCGACTATTTTTTAAACAAACTTGTCACTTTTAATATATAGCATAGATCAAAAAAACTTAGTCGTAGTCCAATTAATCACTTTTGCTGGAGGTAAACTTGGTGGCTACTCAATTTAGTGTAATTAATGATAAAAAATGCTGAAAGAATTTGGTTATTCTCAATCGATAATGCTTATCGGCATGACATAATAAGTAAATATTAAGGATATAGCGAATATCAGAAAATTAAGGATCTAAAATGCTCAAAATATTAGGACGTGCCGACTCCATTAATGTTAGAAAACTACTTTGGTTATGCGATGAATTAGATTTACAGTATCTGCGTGAAGATTGGGGACGTAATTTTCGATCTACCCAAGAAGCTGAATTTATAGCAATGAATCCCAATGCGACAATCCCAGTACTTATTGATGATGACTTTATTCTTTGGCAATCAAATTCAATCATTCGTTATTTATCTAATAGCTATAATGGGGACATACTTTATCCACAAAATCCAAAGCAACGTGCCAAGATTGATCAGTGGATTGATTGGCAAGGTATCGAACTCAATAATAGTTGGTCTTATGCACTTATGCATATCGTCCGAAAATCACCCAAACACCAAGATATCGTCCGTGTTCAAGATAGTATCCACGCATGGACTGAAATGATGAAAATTTTAGATACCCAATTAGAACGTACACAAGCTTATGTCGTAGGTACTCAATTTTCACTTGCCGATATATGCATTGGGCTTTCAGTACAACGTTGGTATTTAACACCTTTTGATAAGCCTAATTACTCACATATAAAACGCTATTATGACCTTTTAAGCCAACGCAAAGCTTATTTAAAATGGGGAAATAACGGACAAAATTAACTGATTTCTTATATAGGTGCCGCTTCTTGTATTTTACAGATTCTCTTTTTGATACTGTCCTGCTTCAAGCTGCCAAAAAGAGCTATAAAACACGAAAAATGGTACGAGCAAATGTATTTGAGGCAGCTTTAAAATGAAGTTGTCTCGTGTCTAGCATACTGGGAGCAGTCCAGTTAGGGAAAAAACTTGTCCACATAATCGATCATCAAGGTGATTCAGTTGCTCATCTTCGGTTTATGCAACAACAGGATTATTTATATCTTATTCGAGGAAAAGAAGGTCATTTAGTTGAATATCAAGGGAAAAACTATAAAGTTCGTGAAGTTTCAGATCAGATGGTATTAAGTTCAGCACAAAAAGTTAACTATAAAGGACGAACAGAACAGCTATATGTGGGTGAAGCTGAAATTAAGATTACAAGAAATGCTAAACCTAAAAAAATAGATACAAACGGTAAAAGAATACCACCTCAAAAAGGTATTCCTTTAGATGTACGTTTGATCATTGCAGAAGTTCGAGACATCGATGGAAAAACACTTGCGCGCTGGACATTATTGAGCAATGTGCCTAGTGAAATAAAAATGTTTGAACTTGCTCAGTGGTATTATTGGCGTTGGAACATTGAAAGCTTCTTTAAACTGTTAAAACAGGCAGGTTATGATGTTGAATCATGGCTACAAACAACACCACAAGCCATCTTAAGACGTCTACTTATTTCCTGTATGGCCTGTGTTTTAACATGGCGAATTCAACGTAATAATGATGAGCAAAATACGAAAGTTAGAGTATTTTTAACGAGGATATCAGGAAGACAACAAAAGCGAGGTCGACGAGAAAGTGCACCTGCAATATTGGCAGGACTTTCGATCTTATTGAATACTCTTCAATTGCTATCAGAATATTCAATAGATGACTTAAAAAGTATGGCTGAAATTGCTTTGGGATATCCATACAATGATGTGTAGATACCTATGATTTAACATAATGGGTGTTATGCCAATTTTAGAGAATTTTAGATCAAAATCTGGGTTCTAATTTTTGAAAATAATCAATAAAAATGGGAGCCTAAACTCTCATTTTTGACTTCGCATAATGTCTAGTATGTTAATTTTAGAAAATCTTAAATTTTAATTACTTACAAGACTTGATATAATTGGGAATAATTATTGATTACATTGTTAAAAAATGAACAAAAAAAATCAGTTGATATTTATACATGGGGGCTTAGGCTGGGGAATACCTTTTTCTTTATTTATATCTGCCCTCAGATGGATTGAAAATAAACCTCCAGCTTTCGGTTCTTATTTCATCTTAATTATCATCTCTATTATTGGTGGTATTGCATGGGGGTACTTTATGTATAAGTCAGGTCCCCAAAGAGAAAATATAGATTTTTCCACTTCTATATTCTTAAAGTCAATTACTTTAGCTTTAATCATTCTTTCTATTTACGGAGTGATTTTTAGGTACTTACTTACTCCTAATAATTTAGATGATACGTTGTGGAGTACCTGTTCTTTTATATCAATAATTCTTATAGGAATACTAATACAGCATAAATTTATTCTAGGAAATTCAAAGAAATGATCAAAATACAAAAGATATCTCTATGAAGAAATTATTTAATTCTCAAATTAGCCGATTTTCATTTTTTGAATATATAGGATTACTCACTTTTGGTACCGTTCTTGCCAACTATTTCTTGGATAAACCATTAATTAATATTGGGGTTTTTTCCATTTATTGTTTAATAGGTTTATCCCTGTCAATTTTAAAGTTTTATATGAATTATAAAAAATTTAGACACCAGAAAAGAAGTGAAAATGAACAAAAAAGCTAAATGGATAATTCTTATAATAAGTTTAACTGTTGTATACGGTCTTGGATATTTTGCATATATCAATATAGCTACAGGAAAGCCTTTCTTGGGTGTGATACCTGAAATATTGCTGTATTTAACACCTCTATATTTTATTACTAGTCTTCTTATTGAGCTTTTGATAGGTGAAGTACCTAATAGGCAAGTAAAAAGAGCTCTTCTTAAAGTCCTATTACTCTTATGCTTTTTTATATTATATGCTTTGACGTATTGGGCTTTTCATAAATACATCATTATTGCAAATAAGTTAGAACATACTTTCATGGCAGAAAATGTACATCTTATTTTCCTAATATTAACAATATTCTTAGGTATTAAATTTGCTCAAAAATTAGATTCAAAATAAATGCATTTAAGATTTATGTACTTTTAAAAATAGGTATGTCATGAACGAAAATTTGAAATGGTGTATTATCCCCTATAAAAACGGACATTTAACTTACTAACTTTAGCGAACGAAATTCCCGAGGGGATTTCATTTTTAACCCACTATGTAGATGATTGCAATTATAGTCTTCAATCCAGATAGATAAATATCTCATGACAGTTTCTGCATCTGGTACATCACTTAAATACACATAGTACCGCTTAAAGGTCTTCACAAACGCCTCAGCCATACCATTACTTTGTGGGCTGCGAATTGGTGTTGTGCAGACATGAAAACCTAATGACTGTGCAAACATACGTGTGGATTGTGCAATGTAACAACTACCGTTATCTGTCAGCCATTCAACCCTTTGTGGTAGATGAAATACTGTGAAATACTGTACCAAACCGTACTGATGCCTGCTGTTGTTGCTGCATAACTCATAATTTCTCGATCACAGCAGTCTAAACTGAAGACAACCCTTACTTTTTCACCATTCCAACATTTGATTTCAAAGCCAGAAGTAAATCATAGAGTATAAAGAATATCTAAAATTAACATAATACACGTTATGCGAAGTCAAAAATGGGAGCTTAAGCTCCCATTTTTATTGATGATTTTCAAAAATTAGAACTTAGATTTTGATCTAACATTCTTCAAATTTCGCATTACGACCAGTATGTTAAATGGATTCAACTTTCAAGAAATTATTACTTAGTTTTAATCAAACCTAAGCCGTAAAGGGGCCACTTATTATCATTTTTAATATTGTTTACGATAGCAGCAACCAAAACTAAAACTATAGATCCTAATAAGACAGGAAAAACTAAGAAACTCCATTCATAGTTAATGGAATTTGCTGTTAAAAGTATAACTAAGGGATTAGCTCCAGCTGGTGGATGTACACATTTAAAAACTTGCATTAATGCAATTGCACAGCCTACAGATAAAGCTATGGTTAGATTAGATTCAGAGAAAAATTTGAGAAAAAATAAGCCAATAAAAGCTGAAATGAGATGACCGAATATAACATTTCTAGGTTGTGCTAATGGTGACTGTGAGACTGCGTAAAGAATTACACAAGTGGCGCCGAATGGAGCCATGATGTAAATATGTCCTGTTAACTTAGTCAGTGTAAGTAAAAAGAAGATACTGATTGTTCCTCCAATTAGGCTTCTTAGAACTTCATTTTTTTTTGGAAATACAGCTAGTTTTTCCTTTCCTTCTAAAATTGAAAACATTTTTAGTATCTCTTTAAAATATTGTTTTTAAATCATAATACAGATAAAATAAAAATAGTACAGATCTGTACTATTTTTTTATTTATAGGATGCCTTTGATGTCAAAATCAGCATTGAAAATTTTAGATACAGCTGAAAGATTATTTAATGAAAATAGCTTTGTTGGCGTTGGCGTTGACCTAATTCGAGATGAATCAGGCTGCTCTAAAACTACTATGTATACTTATTACAAAAATAAAAATCAGTTGGTTAAATCTGTACTTACAGCTCGTGATGAAAAATTTAAAAAAAGTCTATTTCAATACATTGGAGCAGCTAAAGGTCTATATGCAATTAATAAAATTTTTGATTGGCACATGGAATGGTTTCAACAAGATTCTTTCAAAGGGTGCTTGTTTGTTAGGGCTGTAGCCGAGTCAAGTCAAAGTGAGCAAGATATAATTTCTGTTTCTAAAAAGCATAAGCAATGGATAAAAGACTTAGTATCAGAACATTGCTTATTAGCAAGCCATCAAGATTTATCTGAGCTAATTTATACTTTGATAGAAGGGCTAATTAGTAGATTTTTGGTAGATGGATTTGATCTTAATATTGCTAATAGTCTAAAGAAAAATATAAATAGTCTATTAATAGTCGATTAAGATTTCCTACAATTAACATAATACGGATTATACGAAGCCCATGCCTTAGACACAGTTTTTTTTAATTTCGTATAACACCCATTATGTTAAATAAAATTTATAAAAGGAAAAGTGCGCTTAAATTTCTCTGAGACATGTGGGTTGTTCTTTAGGTATTCAATAGATTGTTCTTGCGTAGAAATAGGGTCAAAAATATCTATTCCCCTTAGATAAGAAATGCCTTCTAACGCCATTTTCTCTGTTTTTGATAGTCCAGAGCTTGGTACAAATCCAATAATTAAATGAATCTTTGCTAATGAGCCTTCGAAATCTATAAGATCAAACATATAAAATGGTATTTCATCTTGATTTAAATCATTAATACAAAGCTCAACCCACTGCCTAAACTCATTTAAATTAATTGCTTCTGAAAATAGACACCCAATAGCAAATCCAAGATCAGAACTTTCTTCTTTATATATTTTCCACATACTTAAATTTTTCTAAAATTAACATAATACCAATTATACGTAATGCTTTTTAAATCACGTTATTTTTCAATTGATTAAGAATATGAAATAGCCACTATTAACCAGTAGTGGCTTTTTTACGTGATTTTTCATGTTTCGCGATTAATATCTGATCAATGTTCCACGAAAAAGTTCAAACAAACTTAATAATCATTCATCAAACAATGCCCCCGTTATTCCTATTCGTAGTCTACCAGTCATTTCTGTTCCAAGTAGACCATTAATATATAAAATCACATAGCTCATGTTGATATTGCATTATTAAAATGTGGTTAAATCGTATGGCAAATATGATATAATTTTTGTCATATAGTATGAGGTCTTAGATATGGATGGATTAACTTTTATTAACGGTGCGACTGTTTCTGCGACTGATGTTCGCAAATCTTGGAGCAAAATTGTCCAAGGTGTCAAAGATAGTCATAAACCTGTTTTTGTTTGCACGAACAATACGCCTGAAGCTGTTGTTTTGAGCTTTGAAGAATTTCAAAACATGCAGGAAATCGTTGACGCTGCTCGGCGTGAACAGCTAGGACAGCAAATGGTTTGTGATCTTTTGGATATTGCTCAGTTAACTGGTCAACCGATCAAACGCATGCTTTTGAACTCCAAAGGCGTATTTGAAGAAGCAGAAGAGCAATAAGTATGGCTGTTGGTGATATTTATCGAATTTTTGTAAAATTTAGCTCAGATACCCTTGAAGGGAAAGAACGCTATACAGTTGAAATTGGTAAAGTTAATTTAACAGTTGTGCTATTAGATTCGATTACAAGCCAGTACAAGGACAAATCAGATTATATTAAGTTGCAATATTATCCGATTCGAGATTGGAGACAGGCGGGTTTACAGAAGTCATCTTATATTGACATTCGTAGCACAATGAGCTTTGATTTTTGTGAAATATTAAGAAGTGGAAAATATATTGGTCAATTAAGTCATACTGATGTTATAGAGTTGACTAAGTTTATTCAAAATTACAAAGAACGCTTGAAAGCCCACATTAAAGCTAATCCTATTTAGTAGCTCACATAATTTATTTGAAAATCTCTCCATTTAACATAATGTCGCTTATACGAAACGGTTTATAAAAAATTTATTTTTCAAATACTTATAAAGATTTAATTGACCTAAAAAACCACTAAAAGCCGACTTAAAAATCTGTTGGCTATTTTTTTAAATCAATTTGTCACTTTTTGCTCATAAAATCGTGCAAAAAAACATCTAAAACAACAATTCCATAGTAAATATAAGCCTTTTACCTTCCAATTCATCCACATTTTCTGCGGATAAATACATGGATAAAATTCACACAATTTTGTACGCCTAAGCGCACAGCAATTTAAGGATTTTACCCATATACACTCTGTAACAAATCTCCTATGATGAACTTATGCAGGAACAGGATGTTCCGGAACACAAAACAACGATAAGACGTTCATGCACCAGGAATGTGAAGCTCAACAGGAGTTAGGCTTAACCAACCAATACGAAAAACCCCGACAGGATGTCGGGGTTTTTTATTACTAATTTAACTATTTAATAAAATTGGTGTCATATGAATAGTGAATGTTATTAAAAGTGTGCAGTATAAAAATTTTAAAAGTCTTCAGTATTTGGAATACCAATAAACGAGAAGTATAATCTACGAGAATTATCTAAATTACAGCAATTAAAAAATATCTTTTATCATAATGTAGCTTTATTGTATGTCTGAAACCGGTATAACTTAAAAAAATGAAAGTGAATCTGCTCTAATGCAAATTTTACAATTTTTATTCGTAAGATAAGAGATTTTATATAAAGTAGATAATTAAAAGGCTTATGAATTATGTCTTTCATATAAGATGTATTATTATATTAATTCTAGTTAAATTTAAAATTTTCACTATGTTTAATAGTTCACTCGAAATTTTATTAAGCCCAATTATTATCACTCAAGGTATATATGTAAAAAAAACAATCCTAAGATTAAATGAACCTATGGGAAACCGTAAAGGAATAACTGGTCAAGGAAAATTATTAAATCTATTAATTACAGGAGATTCGGCAGCAGCAGGGGTTGGTGCAGACAAACAATTAGATGCACTAAGTGGACAACTCATTCAAAACTTAAAAAATGATTTCCGGTGTACATGGACTTTACATGCAAAAACAGGATTTACAACATCAGATCTTATTAAGCATCTTAATATTATACCTGCTGAGAAATTTGATATTGTCGTTGTTTCCATAGGTGTTAATGATGTAACAAAAATATCATCTATTAACCAGTGGAAAAATGAAATACAGATATTGCATAATATTTTTATTGAAAAGTTTAATGCAAAATATATTATTTATACAGAATTACCCCCTCTAGAAAAATTTCCTGCACTACCAAATCCTTTACGTTATTTTTTAAGTAAAACAGCAAAGAAAATGAATAAAGAATTAAATATATTATTTAATAATAAAAAATTCAGTACGGTACTAAATATTAATTTACCCTTTAATACTAATTTTATTGCTAAAGATAATTTTCATCCGAGTCCAGATGCATATAAAATTTGGGCACAATATACAGCAGAAAAAATCTTTAAGTATGCCAACCAAAATTTAAATATTTGAAAAATATCATTTATTTAATGAACTCTGAATAAATATCAACATTCTAAAATCTAATATTTCCCATTTCTTTAAACTATACTCAAAAGATAAAGTTCCAAACTGATGAGATACCTACCGTTTAATTCAATATTAAAGTTAAACGATAGCTTTCTTACAGTACTCTCTGCTCTAAGTCTTTAACATAAAACCTCTTATGCAAAATTCGAATATTAGCCCCCAAGTAGAAATGTCTTGGATAAAATGAGCTGATTAACCCTATTATTCGGCTCACAATATGAGCCGAATAAATGTTATATTTAACTCATCTGAAATTTTAGATGAGCGATTGAAAATGCAGGAATGGATCTGGCAAGCAGAAAGCTGGACAAATTTTACATGGCTAGATTCAATTATCTTGCCTAAAACCAGACAGATACATCAAAAAATAGGGATTCTTCTTGGGCAAAGTCAGCATGATTTAGCAAAAGAGCAGTTCACCCTAGATACTCTGCTTGCCAATCTTGTTGCTTCGTCTGCAATTGAAAATGAAACTATCAATATTTTTTCATTACGATCATCTTTAGCTCAACGCTTAGGTATCACACTTGAACAGCCTTATCCAAGCTCAGATCGATCAGAAGGTTTAGCCAACATCATGCTAGATGCGCTTAACGATGTTAAGCAACCACTGACTGTTGAGCGTCTCATGCAGTGGCATCGTTGGCTTTTTAATGATCCAGATTGGACAATGCAACGTTTACGCATTGGTCAACTTCGGGGATCAGAGCCTATGCAGGTCGTTTCAGGTCGATTGGACTATCCTAAAGTACATTTTGAAGCACCGCCAAGAGAAGGCTTAGAAGAACGCTTAAATACATTCATAGCGTGGTTTAATCAAAGTCTGAATGATTCATTGCTTGATCCTTTGTTACGTGCAGGCATTAGCCATTTATGGTTTGTTACCCTACATCCTTTTGATGATGGTAATGGACGTATTACACGTACACTTACAGACCTTGCTTTAGCTCAAATGGATGAGCAGAGCATCCGTTTATATGCAATGTCTACTACAATATTGAATAAAGGTAAAAGTTACTATGAAATATTAGAACAAACTCAAAAAAATGATTGTGATATCACAGATTGGCTAGTTTGGTTTCTAGATACATTAAATGATAGCCTTGAAAAAACCTTAGCACAGATCAACCGAACATTATTTAAGAGTCAATTTTGGCATAAGTATTCAAATTTAGCCCTGAGTGAAGAACAACGTAAAGTCCTAAATCGTTTATTAGACGGTGGAGAAAATGGCTTTGAACATGGTATCAGTGCGTCACAATATCAAAAGGTTGCTAAAATTAGTAAAGCAACGGCTACTCGCCACTTATCAGACTTACTTGAGAAAGAATGTATTGTGAAATTGGAAGGTGGTGGACGTAATACACGCTATCAAATTAATACTCAGTTATAGATATTTAAGCAATAAAAAACCCCGACATCCTGTCGGGGTTTTTCGTATTGGTTGGTTAAGCCTAACTCCTGTTGAGCTTCACATTCCTGGTGCATGAACGTCTTATCGTTGTTTTGTGTTCCGGAACATCCTGTTCCTGTATGAGTTCATCATAGGAGATCTATTACAGAGTGTATATGGGTAAAATCCTTAAATTGTTGTGCGCTTAAGCGCACAAAACTGTGTGAATTTTATCCATATATTTATCCGCAGAAAATGTGGATGAATTGGATGATGAAAGGCCTATATTTATTATGGAATTGCTATTTTAGGTGTTTTTTGACCTATTTTATGGGAAAAAAGTGACAAATTGATTTAAAAAATAGCCAACATGTTTTCAAGTCGGCTTTTAGTTATTTTTTAGGTCAGTTGAAGTTTTATAAGTGTTTGAAAAATCCACTTAAAATTAATTAAGCTGTTGTAATTTTTCATATAAATAATCAATAAATAATCTAACTCTCTTAGGTATATAATTTTTTTTGTAATAGACAGCATGGATTTTTTGCTCATGAATCTTTATTTCATCTTCAAATAAAGCAATTAATTTACCTTCTTTTATATCTTTTAAAATTAAAAATTCAGAGAGACAAGCGATTCCTACGCCTTGTAAAGCAAGTTGACGAACACTTTCGCCATTAGAAGCTGTGATAGATGGTGAAGTTTTATATAGTTGATCATTTATATAAATTGGCCAATTATTTAAATGCAAAGGATGGCTAAATCCTAATAATCTATGTTGATTTAACTCAATAATAGATTTTGGTAAGTTATTTTTTTTGAGATATTCAATGCTAGCAACGATATACAAACGACTTTTATATAATAATTTTGCATAGAGACTTGAATCTTCTAGATCACCAAATCGTATAGCAACATCTATTTTATGCTCTAATAAATCAATTACATGATCATGACTAGTTAGTTCAATACTGATTTTTGGATATCGTTCTATAAACTCTGGTATTAATGGAATAATTACATGCAGTACAAACGGTGTTGCTGAATCTATTTTAATTAAGCCTGTAGGTTCAGTATCTGGATTAATTAACAACTCTTCAGCTTCATTCAAATCAGACAGTAATTTTCTTGCTCTTTCTAAAAAAATTTTTCCATCATATGTAAGATTAAGGCTACGAGTTGTACGTTCGATTAATTTAACATTTAATTTTTTTTCGAGGCGTTGTAATGTGCGACTAATAGCAGATGTTGTTTGATTTAATTGTTCTGCTGTTTTTACTATAGAGCCACAATCAGCGATCGTAACAAATACTAAAAGTTCATCAAATGTAGATTTCATATCTAAGTAAATCATTAATAAAAAATCATTTTTAATTATATATCAATTTTAATTATTAACAATTAATCAATAATGTTTTGTTAATAATTGCATTTATGTTGATGGATCTTAAATTTATATTGTACTCCTCTATTTAATTTGGGATGAAGATGAATAATATTTTAATTATTAATGGTGCTAAAACTTTTGCTCATTCTAATGGTGAATTGAATGATACCTTGACAATTTTAGCAGAAGAAGTATTAACCGAATTAGGTCATAAAGTTAAAGTTACGCGTGCTGATAGTACTTTTGATCCAAAAGAGGAGGTAAAAAAATATCTTTGGGCTGATGCTATTATTTATCAAATGCCAGGCTGGTGGATGGGTGCACCATGGACAGTAAAAAAATATATTGATGATGTATTTACTGAAGGTCATGGTCATATATACGCTAATGATGGTCGTTCCCGTTTAGATACTTCTAAAAAATATGGTTCGGGAGGTTTAATGCATGGCAAAAAATTTATGCTGTCATTAACCTGGAATGCACCTGCTGAAGCATTTACTGACCCAAAACAATTTTTTGAGGGGAGAGGTGTAGATGGGGTTTATTTGCCTTTTCGAAAAGCCAATGAGTTTCTTGGTATGCAAAGTATGTCAACATTTATTGCTCATGACGTCATCAAAGCACCAAACGTACCACAAATAAAAGATGACTATCGCCAACATTTGATCCGTAATTTTTCTTCATCAGTGATATAGAGGTAGATGGTGTTAACCATTATTGCTGAAATTAAAATAAAATCTGGTTCAGAACATCTGCAACATGTAATCAATTCATTCAAGGAGATCATACCAACAGTACTTGAAGAAGATGGTTGTTTTGGTTACGAATTACTTATTAACCACGAGAGCCATGCGTCTTATCAGTCGCCATTGAAGAATACAGTGGTTATGTTGGAAAAATGGGAGCTATTGATCTGACCCCTGAAAGTTGGACGATTTAATTACACTCTTTTAAGGGCTGAATTCTGTATTCCACAGGGCTTAGTCCTTTTAATTTAACCTTGATCCGATCGTGGT
Source organism: Acinetobacter sp. SAAs474 (assembly GCF_032823475.1). Taxonomy (NCBI): domain Bacteria; kingdom Pseudomonadati; phylum Pseudomonadota; class Gammaproteobacteria; order Moraxellales; family Moraxellaceae; genus Acinetobacter; species Acinetobacter sp. SAAs474. Next base: position 102,641 of record NZ_CP127913.1, on the reverse strand, counting down.
TCTGAATCCTTACGTAATGCTTTGTAGAGTGCTTCACGTCCAATCCCTGCTTGAATCATGCCACGAGCTTTAGCCATGACGCGAATATAAAGTTTTACAGCTAATCAAAGAAATCAGTGCTACAGAATTCATGATTATTCACGCATAATAAAGCAAGGAAGTTCACAGCAATCTATTAAAAATGTATTTCTTGAAGATTTTGTTCCACAATTTCTAGCCAAGCTCGTGTTGCAGGATTCATGACAACGGTCGTATTCCAAGCCATACTAAGAGTCCAATTTAATTGAGGCTGAATTAAAACGCTACGATTATACTTTTGAGGATCTAATTGATCACAGTAAATTTTAGGAAGTAAGGCAATCCCCACATGTGATTCAACCATTTTGGCGATAAAATCCCATTGACTACTTTTACACACCACATTTGGCTCAAAACCGACATAGTTACAGGCTTGAATAATGATATTATTTAAAGTAAAACTATCATCATAAAGTAAAAATGATTCTTCCTTGAGATCGATTAAAGCCACTTGTTGCTGATCATGCCATGGTGAATCATAGGCAGACAGTAAACATAATGGTGAGTCCATAATTGGGATGCCACTCAGCATCGGCTTTAAATGCCCTAATAAAATTCCCACGTCAATACGTTTTTCCAAAATAGCTGCTTCAATTCCTGATGCTCCTACTTCTAAGAAACTGAGCTCAATGGCCGGATAAGCTTTATGAAATTTTGCAATTAATGTACTAAGCAATACCGAACCTAAAGGCGGAAGACCTAAAATCAGTTTACCTCGTTTTAAGGCCCTGACTTGCATCACTGTTTCGGTAATACGCTGCTGTTCATTTAAAATAATCATTGCATGTTGGTAAATTTGTTCGCCCCAATAGGTCATGACACTGTCACGTTTTCGACCCGAATAGCCTTTATGAAATAATGGAACCCCTATTTCTTGTTCTAATTGCGCAATCATTTTACTGATGGTCGGTTGAGTCATACATAGTGCTTCTGCAGCAAGACTAAAACTTTTTTTTTGCACAATGGTCACAAAGGCATTCAGTGCTTTAAAATCCACTTCAAATTATTCCAATTAAGCATAATTATAGTTTTATTATTCATAATTTATATCGGAGATCAATCTTAAAATAGCACTAATCCGATAAATTTAGTCAGTTATGTTTAATTTGTTCTCTTATCTTCGTATCACCTATCTACTACGCGTATGCACACAGCTTGCTTTACTCATCTTAATCTGGTGGATGGGGAGCTGGTTACAACAGATGTTGCAATTACCGATCTCTGCAGGTGTCATTGGCTTATTTTTACTATTGATTGCACTCATGACCGGTATTTTTAAGCTACAGTGGATTAAACAAGGTTCAGATTTGATTTTAGCTGAACTCGTGCTTTTTTTTATCCCTTGTATTATTGGTTTAATTAAATATAAAAATTTATTATTTACTCAAGGCATACAATTAATTATCGCGGTGCTTGTTGGAACACTTTGCGTCATGATCGTGACTGCCTATACGGTGTACTGGGGATTTCATTTAGAAAAATATATTAAAAATAAATTTGTATCGCCCATTGAGCACAAAAACACGCCTCAACAGCATACAGGAGAAGCCAAATGAATAGCATGGCAGTTTTATGTTTATGCATGACTTTAATTGGTTATGTATTGGTAAAAAAACTTTATCAAAAACATAGCTATTTAGTATTGTCACCTGCAATTTTATTGCCATTCTTCATGATTGTTTTTATGACTATTTTTCATATTTCTTATGAAACATATATGCAACATAGCCATTGGATTGTATGGATGCTAGGACCTGCAACAGTAGCATTTGCGATTCCAATTTATGAATATCGTCAAATTATTAAGACACATGTCTTATCGATTAGCTTAGGAATCATCATCGGAATGTTAAGTGGCATCATCAGTGCATTCTATTTAGCAAAATTATTTAGTTTTAATCAAGAAACAGCCTATAGCTTGATGTCACGTTCTATTTCAACGCCATTTGCCATGGAGTTAACCAGCCACATTGGGGGTTCCGTTGAGTTAGTAATTTTATTTACCATGATTACAGGTATTGCAGGTGTGGCCATTGCAGACCTTGTTTTAGCTGTTTTAAAATTAGATACACAATTTGCTCAAGGTGCCGCTTTAGGAAATGCAGCACACGGTTTCGGTACAGTCAAAGCATTTATGCGCCATAAGGAACAAGGTGTTGCAGCATGTTTAAGTATGGTATTGTCAGGTATATTTATGGTGTTACTTGGACCGAGCATGATTCATTTAGTGAATGCGATTTTAATATCTTAATATCCGTACCGTCCAACCTACTCCTACCACAGTCGTGGTAGGTATAGGTATGATGTTAGTCATTTCAACTAAAATGAATACATCATATTTTCCAGTTGCTGATTGACTAGTCGTTACCGTTTTAAGGATGTTGTTCATCTCTTGGCTAAACTTGGTTGTAATCCCTTTGATTTTGGCTCATTTTAATCATCTATTTTCAATGTCCATTATGAATATTGTAGACATTGGTAGTGATATTTTTCATTTCTCTTAAATTTATCTTGGGAATTTGGTTCGTTCTTTGAAGAAATTACGAAAAACTGTATAGAGATGCAGCACATGACTTTTTTGGACTGGCACTTATTGTTTGTTAATAACTGGCGCTGCAACGATTGATACGATCAGGCCATATATTAAGAATCAAAATAGAGCTGACTCATCGTCAGGTGGGCTATTCATCTCCAGCTAAATTAAAGATTATAGGTGGAGAAGTTCGCCCATGTAGTTAAACTACCATTAAAATCGTTATTGTTATATGTGTTTGGTCATATATTTACTTTTGTGAAATTAAATAAATACCAAAAGTTGTAAAAATTCCTCCTGAAATGCCATCAATCCATTTTGCTGTATCTTGATACATCGTTTTAAATTTTGGAAAAGAAAATACAAATACAACCAGACTAAACCATAAAAATGTTTCTATACCAATAACCAGCCACATCGCAAAATGCATCTGATTTAAAATCGGATTCGATAAAAAGATAGAAAATACACTGCCAAAGTAAATGACAGCTTTAGGATTCGAAATATTAGTTAAAAATCCCTTAATAAAAAATCGTAAATTACTTTTAGGTAACGTGACATCAGAAGATTCTTGAAGATTATTTTGTTTAGAAAATGCAGATTTAAGCATCTGAAAGCCAAGCCAACATAGATAGATACCACCAGAAATCATAATGGCCTTTCTTAACCATTCAAACTTTTCAAAAATAATATTTAAGCCCACTAAGGCAAAAAAAGCCCAAATAAGTACGGCTGTAGTAATACCAAGCACTACATATATTGCTTGCATACGAGAGCGACTAATAGCCGTTTGCGTGACGATAAAAAAATCAGGACCAGGAGTAATTAAAGCACAGAAGTGAATAAATATTAAAGAACCGAATGCTAATAGCATATGATTTCACCTTAAATATAAAAATGAGTATGACTGAAATCCTATTTTGACATACTCTCACCACTAAACCGTAACTTATCGTGAGGGGAATCTTTGCAACGTATACAAACATATCATTTTGACATACTCCTACCACTTTCGCATAGTTCACGTGATGGGAGTATGCCAAAAGTAGCTTAATCCGAAAAGTATGCTGTGACCGTTTTTAATGTAATACGCGTAGAGAGCGCATTCAAAGCAATCAGATGTAAAATTTCAGATACTGTCGTCGTGGCATCGCTTAATACAGTCACGTTGTGATACGATTCTGCTTGCGGTGCTAATGCTGTAAATGTTACACAATTTTGTGTCATCATCCCACATAAAATGAGCTCATTAATATTCAACTGATCTAATGTCTCTTGCAAGTCTGTTTCTACAAATGCATCTGCGTAATGTTTAATGATAATAGGGGCATCTGGTGCAGCTGCTAAAATATCTGGATGAATTTTAACACCCTCACTCCCCTGATTAAAAAAAGGTGCTATTCCTGCATTCGGATCTGCAACATGCTGCACATGAATAATTGGAATATGGCGTTCTTGAGCATATTCAATTGCTTGTAAAACATGCTGTAATGTACTTTCCGTATTGGCTAAAGGAAATAGACCATGAGGGAAATAGTCATTTTGTAAATCAATAATAATTAATGCTGGTTTGCTCATCACAGGTTCCTTTTTAATTTTATCATGATATTTTATAAACTCATTCTCAATCATGAATCAATATGATTTAAAATTATAATATGAATATAATCAACATGCTGATGACATTATTGATCATATATAGTATAAAATACCATTTTTTAATTCAGAAAATTTTAAACTTAAATTTATTCATTCATACCGACAATAAACTGTGAGCAAGTTGAATACTCTGATGCAGCGCTGATTTGTTTATCACTAATCTTAAACGCATTGGCTGCCTGACTATTGGCCAACTTTTCCTTAGTGAGTTTACCTAACTCGCGTATTTCTGCAGCTGTAAGCATATTATGATCAACTGCAACATTTAATGTTGTACATGTGGCATTAACAATATTATAGCGACCCACTGTTTTATTACTAATAAAATAGCCGATTAGACCGCCAATGATTAAACTTATAATAACAATAATAACCAGTTTTTTAGTACTCATAATTGATATCCTATACGATTAAAATCAATATTAATGAAATAAATGATGCTTAAACATAAATATTTATTGATATTAATCTGAGTGTTAGTATATTTTTATCATATAATGCGATCATATTCATAAATCACTTAGAACATAATGCATTATATGCTGCTTGATATTTTATTTAATATGCTATGACATGATTCAATCATATTTTATATAAATTTTTAATAATTACATTTCCAGACATTACCAGTAATAACAACGTTAGTTTGTGCATAATCAGTACCTTTAGATGAAGGTATTCCTGTTGAACCTGCGCGATTGGTAATAATGCTAATTGTGTTACCTCCTAAAGCTAAAGCCTTATTTCTTAAATCATTTAATGCTCCTTCTTCTAAATTAGCATTAGATACAACCTGTCCTCGAAGCCAATCACCTTGTTTACCCGTCACAATACCAACAAAGGTACAATCTTTAGGATCTGTATTTAAAACACGAATATTTTGCGCACCAGGTTGAAGTGGAATTGCGCTACAAGCAGCTAAAAATAATGGTAAAGCCAATAAGCTTAATATTTTTTTCATATTGAGTTTCTCTTATTAAAATTCAATTTAGTATAATTATTTTTATAATAAATTGAGCTTTCATTTACAATTATTATTCAATAATCATCAATATGCTATTTTCAGCTTATTTATTCACATCAGTATTTAATATAAATTGTTCAAAATATCAGCAATATTGCTTTATTGCTGATTTTTGCTAGAAATTTAAAACTTTGATTTATAATTATATTATAAATCAGTTCTGCTTTAATAAAGATTGTTGTAACGTATTTTGATAAAGAAATAATAACGCTTTTAATCTACGCTCATAGAATGACTGATCGTAAAGTAATTCGACAGTAAGACTATCAATAATGCCTAAATAAGCATCGCTATATAATGTAACTTCATCTTCATTTAAATCAATTAATCGGAGAGCAGATTGAATTTGTTGTAGCAGAACTTGAATATATCTGAAATAACCATCAGTAATGGCTACAATTAAATCTGCAGGAGGTGCATAAGCCATACGAATAAGAAAGCGTAAACTCACACTATGACTATATTGCTTCTTAAGTGCATAACAATAAGCTTCTCCTGGAAGCTTTTCGTCACCTGCTTCAGCAAAACATGTTCGGATATAATCACATTCAATGATGATCGCTTGCTGCAAAAGCTCCAAAAACAAAGCTTCTTTACTGGAAAAATGGGTATATATAGAAGCTTTACGAATTCCAACCATATCTGCGATTAAACTAAGTGAAGCACCTTCATAACCATGTACCACAAAATTTTCAAATGCTGCTGTAATAATCTGTTTTTTTGAATTAGAACGTGTTTTTTGAATTTCCATAAGAAACTTATATCTCAATCAATGCTCAATGTGAATGAGCCGAAGTTTGACGTGTACCAACAAAAACTAAAGCTAAAATTACTGGCCCAATCATGGCTAAGAAAAACAACCAATATAGCGTATTCATTTCGACTAATTGACCTGCTATCGGTGTTGCCATTGATGAAATAAGCATCGGGAAAGCACCCAATAAAGCAGCACTAGAGCCTAGGGCTTGATGTTGTGAGTTCATTGCTAATGCCATTAAAATTGCTTCAAGAATACCTAAGCCAAACAATCCTAAAGCAATTCCAATAATAATACCAACGATACCAATATCAAAAACATAAGTCATGATACACATCACACTACCCAGCATCATTAATAATGCACCCATCATGGCCAAAAAAGGTGCAGATACCTTTTTAATCATCAATGCAGATGATGATGCACCAGCAACTAAACTAATACTGGTTAAACCAAACACTAAACCAAATTGTTCTAGACTGAGTCCAAAATCATTTTGGTAAACATAGGATGAACCACCAATATATGCAAACAGAAAAAAATATACAGCCGATAATGCCAATAAATTACAAAGAAATATTTTATGTTTTAAAATACCCAAATAAGTTTGTAAAATATTTTTTAAATTTAATTGAATACGATTTTTAGCGACTAAAGATTCTTTGATATTAAACAGTGTATTTAATAAAACTATACTTGCTACAGCACATAAGCTCAACATCACACCACGCCAACCAAAATGGGCACCAATAAATCCTCCTAATGCTGGTGCAACAATTGGACCAAGTGCAACAATAGTATTTAATAAAGCATAAAGTTGTGTGGCGGCAATGTCATCAACAAGATCACGTACCATACTCATCACCACCACAATTGCCATGGCAGCTCCCAATCCTTGCAAGACACGCGCAAATATTAATGCTTCAATACTCATCGTACTTGCTGCCCAAAAGGCTGCTCCAATATAAAGAACTAAACCGATTAATAAAGGATACTTACGCCCGATTGCATCTGAAATTGGGCCAAAAAATAATTGGCCTAAACCCATAAAAATTAAAAATACAGTTAAGGTTAATTGAGTCGAAGCATATGTTGTATTAAGGTCTTTCGCCATTTCAGGCATAGAAGCTAAGTACATATCAATTGCAGCAGGACCCAAAGCAACAATCATGGCCAAAGAAACAATGATTTTCAATGGAATAGAGGAATGCATAATTAAATCTCAAAAACTACCTATCGGTCGTTAGTTTAGCGAAAAAAAATTATCATGCAAGCAATTTTGACTTCACACACGATGCGTTATTCTTAAATTAAAACAGATATAAAAAAACCGAATTTTGATCAAATTCGGTTTTTCATATTTAAAATCGAAGCATCATCAGATCGATATTATTTCTTTTGCTTTTTGAGTTGCTGTTGTAACTTGTCTAGCTTTTTCTGATGTTTTGAGATTTTTTCAAGACGCGCATTAATCTTATCTTTCAAGATTTTAATCTGTTTTGACATGATACTACTCCATTTTATGTGTATCCGCTGGCTGATTTTTTTGAATAAAACTACGGATAAATTTTCTTAATTCTCTAGCCGCACTCGTATCGAGCTCATCGCATAGTTGGATAAACTCATCCCGTTCACGACTATTAATACGAATTAAGAGCTGGCCATCTTTTTTGTTTGCCTTTATTTTTTTGGGTTGATCAGTCATACGTTTTTATTCCCAAAGGCTAAATTACAAATAAAATGTATATACATTATATATACATTTAAATTTAAAACAAGCCTATATGTAGGTGAGATTGACATGATGCTTAATAAGCAAAAATTTACTTATTTTTTAAAACATTATAGTCAATCTAAATTCTGCTTAAAAATGAGAGACAATCCGTATGATAAGTGATCTATCATTTCGAAAATGAAAGTCGCTTTAATTTGATCGAATAACACTAAAAATCAATTATAGTCAAAAGAATATCCTTAACGTTGAGATATTAAGAATTTAATGGCTTGAGCAGTTGGTTGCTTGATATCGTTGCTAAAGAATATTGAATTATTTATTGGATCTTTAGGAAAAATTACCAAAATTTTTCCCCTTAAGTGCTCATCAGTACGAGTTTGCCACATTTTTGTAAATTGTGAATAGCTTAAGATTTTTTGACCTAATGCTGGATCGGATATTCTTATAAAATTCTTATTAATTCCTGAGATAACAGTGAAATGGTCATTTTTTCGATGCTTAATATAAGCGATCACTGGAAGTTTTAATGTCTGTAATATCTCTAAAGAAATAGCATAGCCTTTTGCATGAAAACCTAATTGATCTAATGCCCTTTGCATATCATCAAAAGATGCCATAAGGTCACCCTTATCCATGATTTTTAGGACTTCTTGCTCAGTGATCTTTTGGTTGTAATATCCATTAAGCAATGTTGCAATAGATGCTGCACCACAAGAAAAATCAAGGTCTTGTTTAATAATATTTTGATCACGAATTTTTTTCCATGATTTTACTTTAATTGTATCGTGATATTGATTAAAGTAGATTGGAGAGGCATAAGCTATTGAAGACGTTAATATAAATAAAAAACTAAATAATTTCATTTAATAAAGTTAAACACTAATATAAAACTAAAAAATATAATTTGACTCATTAAAGTATATATATTGTATGCAATATTATTTCTTCTAACTTTTGAGTGAAAATTTTTCGAGTAAAAATCTTTTGTAATTATTGGATTACCAATCATATAGTATTGAAATAATACTAATGTAAAAGATAAAATATTGGTAATAGAAAATGCAACTATACTTTTATTCAGGAAAAACATCCCTGTATTGATAATTATCAATACAAAGATAGTTAGAGTCAAATACTTCAAGGTTTTAAACCTTGGGCACCCCCACCAAAATATGCAATCTTGGTGTCAAATATCTTCCAACCGCGCTTCCAATCGGCCCTCCCACTGCTCCAGAAGCAGCACCAACAGCAATACTAGTGCCTAAACCACTCCATGAGAATTTTCCCGTTGCTGTTGATGATCCTGGATATCCTAACCCGCCATATAGACCTCCAAATCCAGCGCCAACAGCCATCAATGGAATAGCTGCACCTTGAGTATCTTTCATTTCTTGACGAGATAGTTCTAATACCTGAATATTATCAAATTTTTCTATATCAAATACTTGATTGAATTCTAAATGTGCTGAACTGGTATTAGATGTTTTTTCTTGAGCAAATCCAGGCGTCACAATTAACGATGATAACATTAAGACAGTTAAAAAAATTTTCATAAACAATCAGACAGTTAAAAAATTTTTCATAAATAACCTCCTTATTTTTTTAGATAAAAATTAAACTATCCATGTTTTATTCTGCGATAGCTATATAATGTTTGATGCTTAATAATAGTATTTCTTTTTAAATCAATAGTTTTTTTATTCATATAATTTTTTATTTTAATATCATCTTCGCTTTCATTATTTTTTAAGATATTGATGAGTAAAATAACATCAGATTGAATTTCTTCAGATATTAATATTATAAAATCAAAAAAAGAGGAGTTTAATTTTCCATCTTTATTGATTATCATATGTTGACGAGCATAAATATAGAAACCATAATCAATTTTTATGAAGTTGTATTTTCTATACCTGTCCTTTTCAAGTAAATTACTTTTTTCTTTAATAATTACAAAGCTAAAAGTAGACATTATTTATCGAGGTTTTCCATACCATACATGAGCACCATTTCTATTAGATGTATGATAATGAGTAAAACGTTGTCCAGCCCCATGATGAAATTCTCGGATATTATTTTTTCTAGCGATATTACTAGCTTGTGATCGAGTATTTGCCATTATACCCCAAACATTATTTTGTCTAGCTACATTGTTTCCAGCACTTTGTACCATTGATTTAGCAATATTTTGTGTAACATATTTTTGTGTTATGAATCGTCCTCCAGCCATAATACCAACAGCAACTAAAGGTGCAACAGCACCTTGAGTATCTTTCATCTCTTGACGAGATAGTTCTAATACCTGCATATTATCAAATTTTTCTATATCAAATACTTGATTGAGTTCGAAACCTGCTGAACTGGTATTAGATGTTTTTTCTTGAGCAAATCCAGGCGTCACAATTAACGATGATGATATTAAGACAGTTAAAAAAATTTTCATAGAAATTTCTCTAATTATTGTTTTAGTACATTTTTTTATAGAAATATTATTTTTGTTCTACGAAATGTTATAACATAACACATTAAAAATGAAAATTGTAGTTAATGCGAATTTCACTAGAATTATTAAATTCTTGGCGAATTGAAGCAAGAACATTTAAATTAGATTTATCAGTTAAACCCAGACCGATACCAAACATGTAATCTAAATTATTTCTTTTATTTTCAATTGTTTTAGTATTTAATTTTTGATTACCAATTATTTTAAAATTTAAACCTCCAATCAAAGAAATACGATCATTTGCAGCAAAAGCAACTTGAGGATTAAAGAAAAATAAGCTCGCTGGTTTAAAATGATCAGCATCGTTGATCTTTCGTTGTTGATTGTATTTATAACCTGTTGTTAAAGATAAAACGATAGGATCATAAGAACGATAAGTTGTTAGCCCAATACTCCAGCTCGAAAAATAAGAATTTTTCTGTTCATTTTTTTCAAAAGCAGAGCCTTCGACAAAACCTACGATAGCTGGATATTTTTTATCTTCTAAGAATTGGTAATTTAAACCTAGAGCAATATCTGAAATATTCGTACTATGATGAGATTGTTCTGTACTATCAATATCAAGAAAGCGGTGTGAGGTATAAATAAAATTACTACGTAGGCTGATATCTAAATTTTTAATAACACCATATTTTACGCCTAAGCTTCCTATGAGATACTCACTTTGTAATTTTTCATTTTTTACTTCTGTTGGAACATTGATAAAGGATGAATTGGAGACCTGTACAGGGAAATATCCAGAAAATTTTGCATTACTAATCTTACTATTACCATAAATCATACCTAGTTCTAACGTGACTTTTCCTTTATCAGACACGAGATTTTCAATGGTTAGGGGCAGATCTGCATGAGTAAATTGTGTTAGGCTTAAAAGTAGAAAAGAAAGATATTTCAATATTAATTATTCCCAAAATTGTTATTAAAGTAGTTCTTTAGAATATTTATTTTTAATTATTTTAAAATAGAACCCATCAATATTTAAAGTTTATATGTGGCTTTGTCTCCAATACCCCAAAAAATTAGCAACATACCATAGTTAAAATTTTTATGAAATCAGATGCAGAAAAAGCAGTTTTTTAGGGAGAGTAAAAAATTTAGATTATATACGTGAAAATGATTAAAAGAAAAAATCAAGGGTCGTATGCGTATAAAGGCAGTGTCATCGCATCAATTTTATCTATAAAAATCCAGCGTACAACTATTACAAAAAAAACTATATGTCCTAAAAAGTACATACTTTTTTCATATAATATTGTTTGAATTATAACCATAAAAATACAAGTAAGTGATGACCATAGCATACTAGGTTGTATATAACATCGACAAAATGAGCATTGATAAGGATATAATTTTTTGAAATTTAATGGATGAACAACATTTCGTCTACAACAAGGGCACTTCCTTTTGATTTTTTTGTTAAAAAAATAAATATGTAGCTTTGGATTGGCATTCATAAGTAATTTATACTCAGCAGAGTACTTATAAAGATAAGTACTCAAAAAATATTTAATTATTATTCTTATTCATTTTATTGGCAGCACTATAGGTGCTATAAGCTAGCATGCCATTCCTAATTTGGTGACTAACAAATTGATTTGTTATAAAACGCGTACCAACTGCAACAGCAACGGGTATAAATGGAACAAAAGCACCTTGAGTATCTTTCATTTCTTGACGAGATAGTTCTAATACCTGAATATTATCAAATTTTTCTATATCAAATACTTGATTGAGTTCTAAACTTGCTGAACTGGTATTAGATGTTTTTTCTTGAGCAAATCCAGGCGTCACAATTAACGATGATAAGATTAAGACAGTTAAAAAATTTTTCATAGAAATTTCTCTAATTATTGTTTTAGTACATTTTTTTATAAAAATATTATTTTTGTTCTACACAATGCTATAATATAACACATTAAAAATGAAAATTGTAGTTAATGCAATTTTCAAGAGAATTATTAAATTCTTGGCGAATTGAAGCAAAAACATTTAAATTAGATTTATCAGTTAAACCCAGACCGATACCAAACATGTAATCTAAATTATTTCTTTTATTTTCAATTGTTTTAGTATTTAATTTTTGACTACCAGTTGTTTTAAAATTTAAACCTCCAATCTCAGCCTTACAAAAGTGCAGATGCAACAGCTTTTCAGTGGCATCATCGATTTAACATACTCCCACCATTTTCGACTAGCTTAAGTAAAGGATTCTAAAAGCAAAAGCGCTTAGGTAACTTCCTTACGGATTTCACTTGCTTTCTGCTTCACAGGACGACCTTTACCACATCTTGCCTCCACAGACAAAACGGTATGTCCTACCGCCAAAATGTTGCAAAGAGTATTAACGTCTGCATTCTCGCTAAAACCGCATACTGACCATTAGAGCTATGTCTGTGTTTTGAAATGTAGAACACCTCAATATAGTCAAAGATATCCAATCTTACTTCTGTTCTTGATGCATATATTTTCTTCTTGATCTCTTTTGCGTTAACAGTTGAAAGAAGCTTTCAGCAACAGCATAAAGAATTAGAAAAACAAAATAAGCGTTCTAATCTAAAGCAAAGTATACGAAGTCGTGGAGTCCAAAAGACTATTATTGAACAAAGAAAGTTTAACTTTTGGGGGTCAGATCAAATTTTAGTGGACACTATCGCGAGATTCTGGAGTGAGAAAAAGTGGTGTTCAGCGGATGCTTACACTATACCGAACCGTCGCTCCATACTCTGTACAAGTATGTCACAGACCATTTCACTACTGATGCCTGCTGTTGTTGCTGCATAACTCATAATTTCTCGATCACAGCAGTCTAAACTGAAGACAACCCTTACTTTTTCACCATTCCAACATTTGATTTCAAAGCCATCCGAACTCCACCTTTTATTTGACTCCGAAACAATAACTTTACCCTCATGTGTACGATCATTCTGAAGTCGTTTAGGTCGAGTGAGCAGTAAATCATTCTGTTTCATGATGCGGTAAATACGCTTATGATTCACTTGTTTTAATGACATCGTATTTGCCTTTAAGTGACGGTTAAGATGTGCGGTAATACGTCTATAGCCATTACTGGGGCGTTGGTCACAGATGTCCCGAATCATAGGCAATAGAATGCGATCCTCCATTTTGTTATATCTCGAACGAGAGGTCGGATTTGGTTGCTTTAAGCGACGATAAAGGTTCGATCTCGCCACACCGAGTGTCAGCGCTATTTGTTGTGTTGGGTATCGTCTGGTGGTAATAAGGGCATATGCGATATGTACTTTTTTGTCTGAGCAATCTCTAAAGCATCTTTGAGAATTTCTGCTTCGACGATCTTTCGACCAAGCATTTGTTCAAGCTGTTTTACTTTTTTTAATAGTGCATTGTAGTCTGAAACACTGACGACTTGATCATTGGCTTCCACGGCAATTACTCCACCATCTTGCATAAGTTTCTTCCATTTAAACAGTAAACTTGGGGCAATACCATACTGTCTAGCAACAGAAGAAACGGATGATCCAGGTTGCATGGTCATAGCAACAAACTGTGCTTTTTGTTGACCTGTATAACGTCTACGACGTTGAGCCGATGTAATAACTTCAATACGTTCCATAAGACACTCCTTAACTCTAGTTCTATGCCTAGATCTTAATTTTGAGTGTCCGTTTTAATTGGGGGTTAATACAAACTCACAATTTCAGAGATCTGCTTTATTGCCATTTGGTACAAATGCTCTCATTTCAATAATTTCAAAGCCTTTTTCGCATGGCTCAAAGAAGACAAAATTCATTTATTTAAGTACTTATCTTGTTATTAACGTATGATTCATTTGAGCAATATGCACCAACTCGCCCTACATGCTTTACATGTGTCACTGATAAAAGGTCAAGATAAACAATATTTATGGATTGATTCAACAACACTACCAGTCTGTAAAAATCAACGGATTCAGCGCCATAAATCTCTAGCTAAAATTGCAACTCGTGGTAAAAGTTCGATGGGTTGGTTTTATGGTTGTAAATTACATATTGCGATGAATCAATTGGGTGAAATAGCATGTTCAGCTTTATCAAATGGTCATGTTGCTGACATCAAAATGGTTGAGCAATTAGTTAACGGCTTAGAAGCCAAGATTTATGCGGATCGAGGCTACATTAGCCAAGATTTAAAAAGCAGATTAAAGGAGAAAATAAACACCATTATCTCAAAAATTTAAATAACAAATATATTCCAAATATTGAGCTGAGTATAGAAGATATGCTTAAATTATGGAATAGATGGATTAAAATAACTGACAAATTTGACAAAATTTTATCAGATAAAAGGAGATGCCTTTATATATTACTCAATTATAAAAAGCTACAAACCAAATAAAATCATAGAGATTGGCTCTGGTTTTTCTTCAGGCTTCTTACTAGATGTTATAGAATATGAAAAAAATAAACCAAAAATTACATTTATAGACCCCAATCCAAGTAGACTAAAAAAATTAATAAAGAAAAAAGATTCAAAGAATATAGAAATATATGAAAAAATGATTCAAGATATAAAAGTTTCAATATTTAAAGACCTAAATGCAAACGATATAATATTTATTGACTCATCACACATAGCTAAATCTAGAAGTGACATATTGTTTTCAACATTATTCCCAGACTAAAACCTGGGATTATAGTTCACTTTCACGACATATTTTACCCATTTGAGTATCCTAAAACTTGGGTTTTAGAACAAAATAGATCATGGAATGAAATATATTTATTAAGAGCGTATTTAACGAACAACAGTAAATTAAAAATAGTTTTTTTAATGACTTTTTAAAAAAAAATGGAAAAAATAAAATCACATCCCAAATTTTCAAAAAAATAATATAGACTGTAGCTTATGGCTAAAAACACTTTAAATATAAAAACCAGTTTAAGTGATGAAAAATTGCACAACACAAATCGAGTGAAAATTTTTAGCTATGGTTTTTTATCAGGATATATATATTGCTTTCTTACAATAACATTACAAGCCGTTCTAACTGATTTAGGCTATTCAATAACATTTATATCCTCATTGGCTTTCGTACTACTTCCATATTCCTTTAAATTTTTATGGAGTGGATTTGCAGATGACATAAAGGCAAAAAATATTCACAATTGGTTATCTTTATTTGTAATGATTATAGGTTTCAATTTCCTGATATTAGTTTTAGCCATTAACAGCAATAAGGAATTTTTTTACATAATGCTATTTAATCTTGCATTCTTAGGTGCTAGCTTTGACATATTAACAGATATAAACTTAATTAAAAATTATAATAGTGATAATCGTCATCACCCCCTTTCATTACATATATTTGGCTGGAGGATCTCATCAATATTCGCAGGAGGTGGAATAATTTTCCTTTTCAATCTTATATTCAAAGGAGATCTAAATTATTTATTTATATTTTCATCTTTTATATTTTTAGCTTGTACTTTGATTTTCTCAATATCAAGTTTTAAATTAATGTTACAATTTTTCAAAAAACAAAAATATCATCTATTGTTATTGATTCCTATTATTTCAATATTCTTCATTGCAACAACAAGCCTTTACAATTTTAAAGAATCAAAATCGGTTTTTAATAGCCTAAAAGAAATATATATTTATTTAATATTCTATAAGCTATTCGACTTAACATTATCATCATTTGTTATAATTTTTTTAATCAAAGAATTTAAATTAACGCTTGAATATTTTGGAACAATTAACATCATACTCCCTTTACTAGCTGTCTTATTATGCGGATATCTATGGCCACATATAACTAAAATATTTTCATTAAAATCAATAATGATTACATCATTAATTTTAAAAACCACAAATATATTTCTTTTTATTCTTATAAATTCACTAGATTATAAAAGCAAGAGTGCTTTAATAATTTTATTTTCACTTAATATCATCTCTTCCAGCTTCATCACTTATACTTTCTCAAATTTTCTAATGCGATCAATAGATGAACCAAGAGCATCATTTAAATATTCTATAGCATCATCTCTATCGACGGCTTCTTTATTAATTACGGTCCCAATTGCATCTTTTTTAATTAACAATTACAGTTGGAATATATTTTTCTTATATATAATTATTTTACAATTATTTAGCTATATTTCTATTAAAAATATTAAAAATAGCAATCAATAGATATCTTTCATAAATCAAAAAATAGTCATCTTCTGACTAATATTTAGTCTCTAATTTTCTGAGTATTCGTACATAATTTGTAGATGAAATACATCGACTCAAAAAAGCTTTCTGAAACACAGTTTAAGCGCTATACAGGCATCTCGTGGTCAACTTTTGATTTAATGGTTGAGCAATTAAAGAAGCAAACTCCTTCCAAAGGCAGGCCACCCAAATTAAGCATAGAGGATCAGATTCTCTTATGCCTAAGCTATTGGCGTGAATACCGAACCTTATTTCATGTTGCTACAAGTTACGGAGTTTCAGAGCCCACAGCTTCAAGAATTATGCGTCATATAGAGGATTGCCTCATCAAGTCTAATCTATTTAATTTACCGAAGCATTTGCCAGAAGGTGAAGGCATAGACTGGAAGGTGGTGATCGTAGATGCTACAGAAATTCCAATACAACGGCCTAAAAAAACAGAAAAAAAGCTATAGCGGCAAGAAGAAAGCATATACTTTCAAAGTTCAAGCGATCATTCATTATAGAACTCAGCAAATTCTGAGTTTATGTACAAGCCGAGGTGCTGTGCATGATTTCGAATTGTTCAAACGTAACTTGCATCAGATTCCTGTAGGTGGCTTTATTCTTGCAGATAAGGGCTATCAAGGATTTTATGCTGTGTATCCGAATAGTCTATTGCCATTAAAAGCAAAAAAGCGTTGCACACTAGATCCTGAGCTGAAAATTTATAATCAAGAAATAAACAAGAGGAGAATCAGCATTGAGCATATATTTGGTCGTTTGAAAACCTTTAAAATTCTTGCTGAGCGATATCGTAACCGAGGAAAAAGACTGGGTTTAAGATTTAATTTAATTGCTGGAATTTATAATATGGAACTGAGCAGAAAATGACTTATGAAAGAACTCTAATAAGATTACATATACAATTCAAAAACATCGTAGTTGGAAAATTTCTCTATATATTCAACTATTGACATAGAGAATTCATCAAAGCTTATTTTGTTTTTAATGTATAAATCATAAAAACCATAAGGTCCACACAAATGCATTGCTGCAAGGACACCAGATAAAATACCTACACCATGCAATTTAAAAAGTTCAGAAAAGAGATCATCAGATTTCAAATTTTCTTTGAATATATCCAATATATCTATTCCCTTACTCACTTTAAACAATCCTTTCAATACACTTATATTATATGAAAAAGCTTCCAGTATAATTTTATCTTGAATAACTGGTTTTTTTAAATCTTCAAAATAATTTAAACCATCTATCCCTTTAAAACTACCTTCCCACAGATTAATATGAGTAGCTAAAATAATTTTTCCAAAAGATTCACTATTAGATGGAAATATAGAAACATCTTCACTCCATATATCATCACTAAGCCCGCCTAAATATAGTGAATCAAATAAAGTATCATTGTATTTTTTTTTAGTTGGAACATAAAAACCTAAATCATACAATAAAGCCTCACCAAATTGATAACCTACAAAACCTAATGCATTTATTGAGTGATATTGCATTATTTTCAAACTATTTTGATCATCTGGTTTGAATAAATGTATTACGCCCAATGTTGAAAAATACTCTTTAACAGTTAATTTCTTTAAAATTGGTTTTCCAGTTTTTAAATCTCTTTTAACCACCCCAGGTTTTATAGTTTCATAGTAATCTATTACTTTCTTATTGAAATTTTCTTTGTACCATATTTTTTTTTCAGTTGATATGCCAGACTCAACAGTTAAAAGTTCATTTAAAAATAAATTCAATGGTTTCATAAAATAGTCCCAAAAAAGTGATTCGAAATGTTTTTGTTCTATAACAGATTAAGTCTTTAAAATTTTCAACGACTCTGAAATTGAATTATTAATCCTGTTATTATTTATCATAACTATTGAAGATAAAGAGTCAGCTATATTTCGTGTTATGCTATATTTAGAATCATTAATATAGCCATTTATACCTAAAACTTTAAGGCAATCGAGACAAACATTAATACAAAGTTCTGAAACTTGAGATTTTAAAGACGTAAGTTCTAATTTTTTCATAAAATCATCATCCCGTCCTTTTTCAAAATTTATTAAGTTTAGAGTTATAGAGTTTTCAACCAATAGCAGGTTGTTATATATTTCTGAAATTTGAGCATTACTAATTGTATTTAACTTGTAATAAACTAAAGTTTTTTCAAACGAATTTGATGCTATACCAAACCAACATGCAGCCCAGAGTATATGGCTATATGGCATTATAAAATTATTAACAATTTCTTTGGATGAAATAGATAATATATCATTTTCATGAAATTTTGCTTCCAAAACATAACCATTACTACATGTTCCCCTTAATCCCATCGCATCCCATTTACTCATCAGCTTTAATTTGTACTTACTTTTATCAATATAAATAAAAATTTGTTTATTTTCAAAACTATTAGCTGTTAGTAAAATACCATCTGCATAATCTGCATAAGAGATCACAGAGCATTTTTTCATTAAATATAAAGTATCATTATCTCCTTTTTCTATAGTAGCAATACTTCTAGAAACATCTCCCCCTTTACCTATTTCTGATGTAGCAGAAGCAATTAATAATTGATTTTCAATAAAAATATTAAGTTCATCATCTTTTTTACTTAATATTTTATTTTTATAAATTGTATGCAATTGAGCAATATGCATAGCATATATCATACCAGCTGATGCACAAACCTTAGATAAAAGATATGTAAAATAAAAATGATCATAGACATTAAAAATATAATAATTTCTATCACTATCTATAATAGTTGACAACAACTTTTTCTCTTTTATCTTATTAAATGTTTCTGATGGAAATTCAGAATTATAATGAACTCTATCACATTCATCCTTTAAGACTGGAATTACATCCTCTTCTATAGTCTTTAAAGCTTTCTTAAATGAAGAAGACAAATATTTATCTATTTTTTTTAAAATCATATTTCGGTTCCTTCTAAATAAACAATATGGCTTTCTAATTGTTTTTTTAGAGATGGGTATTTACTAAAAAATTCCTCATGTTTCTTTAATAAAAACTTTGACTCTTTCGCACGTAAAAAATTAAAATTAGATGACGTCATTCTTGTTTTATCATGGTTATGTACTTTGACTTTAGCCTTGCCAGCAATAAAATAAGGAACCAAACCACTAGATAAAAGCCTAATAAATAAATCTGTATCTTCAACTAATCTAATATTTTCATCAAAAACACTTTTCATTCGATTTATATGAGAGGCCCTTATAGTTACCCCGTGGCCTATACCTATACTTAGTAATTTTTTAAATACATCTATCTTTTTTACAAAAATTTCTTGGATTTCAGGAGGGTCAATGTAACCAGTAGGGTTAACATATCTTACTGAGCACCAGGTTAGAGTAATTTCGGGATTCTTATTTAATACAGACAAGGAATCTTCTAAAAAAGTTTCACAATATTCATCGTCGTCATCTAAAAAACTTAAATATTTTCCCGTTGCAGCTTTTATACCAATATTCCTTGCACTAGCAGCTCCAAGATTAACTGTATTATTAATATACGTTACCTTAAATTTATAATTATTTAATAGTTCTTCATCTATCTTTTTTTTTGAACCATCATCTACAACTATTACCTCATAATCTTTAAAGGTTTGAATTGAAACACTATCAAGACATCTAACAAGCTCATTAGGTCTATTGAATGTAGGAATAATTATAGAAAATGTAGGGTTAGTATACATAATATACAATCCTAATAACATTAAACTTAAAATAAACTTCTAATAAAAAATTATTGCAGTCAATAATAGAAGCTTCTGCTGTAACTTTACTAAAATTAGAAAAAATCAAAAAAGTCTTAAATAAAATAATTTATCTTATTGATAGAAAAAATTTTCTAACCATAATGAAAGATTATATTATGAGCTAAAGCTATTAACCGACAAAAACAACTTTTTACCAAATTATTTCCATCGTCACTATTTTCAGTCTCTGATGTGTGCCGAAATAACAGGACACTTCCACTTGGGAGATTCTATGCAGCCAACTTGTAAAAGTCCTCTGCTGTCTGATTTGGTGTCTTAAAATGCAGACCTTTCTGAATTCTCTGCTGATTATAAAATAGCTCTATGTATTTTGTAATATCTGCTTTAGCTTCATCTCTGGTTTTATAGTTCCGATGATGTACAAGTTCGTTCTTTAATATTCCCCAAAAACTTTCAATTGGAGCATTGTCAAAACAGTCTCCTTTCTTACTCATTGAACCCTGAAATTCATATTTTTCAAGCATATTCCGATATTCATGACTGCAATATTGACGGCCTCTGTCTGAATGAACGATCAGGCCTTTAGTTGGCTTATGATTGCGAATAGCCATACTCAACGCATTACAAACAAGCTGTGACGTCATCCGTTCATTTACGCTATACCCAACTACCTGTTTAGTACAAAGGTCTTTTAAGGCTGCCAGATATAACCATCCTTCAGATGTCCAAATGTACGTTATGTCACTTACCCATGCTTGATTCGGGGTTTCCATTGAAAATTGTTGGTCTAGCAGATTATGGTAGACAGAACGATTGTTATCACTATTCGTAGTTCTTTTAAAACACTTATGGCACTTACAATACAGTGATTCTTCTGTTTAATGCAACGCACAGCATATTGGCTAATTTGGATACCTTGAGCCTTTAAATACTTGGTCAGCCGAATATAGCCATAGCTTTCATTGGTCTTTTCATGGGCAATTTTGACCAATATTGTCTGTTGATTGCTTTGAATTTTTCGTTGGCTTAAACCTTGATACTGAGACATTCAGCAATCCAGCCATCATCGTAGTTGGGTATGTGTTTTTGTGCTCTTTCATATAAGCGTACCTCACTGACTTTCTTTGGCAAAGTACGCTGCCGCTTTTTTTAGAAACTCTCTCCATTTCGGCAGTTTTGAGTTGTTGTTTAAGTTTCTTATTTTCTTCGAGTAAAGCAACGAGATCGGGCTAATATTGTTGTGTACCAGCCAATGTGCCTGCTTTTGCTTTCTTGTACCAATTTGATAAAGTTTGCATGGAAATACCGAGTTGCCGTGCTGTTTCGGAAACATTACCTTTGTTTTCTTCAATGGCTTTTATTGCTTCAGCTTTAAATTCTGCCGTATAAGTCTTTTGTTTTTTGCTCATGGTAAACTCCTAATGAGTATCTATAGTTTACCAAGTTAAAGTCTTCGTTTTTATCAGCACACATCACTCTTATTAATATTAGATATAAAAAATCTACAGTTTTCATACCCAATACAACCCATATTATTCTATTTTACTTATCTAATTTCCCAATTAGCTCATTCAACTTTAATTTAATCCTATTAAAAACATCATCCTTAGAACCAATTTCATTAATTCTTATGCAAGTTTTATCTGCTATCTGGCATAATGCTTTATGAAATTTATCTAACTCTTCGAATGGTTCATAGTCTGTTCCTCTATCATTGACTCTTTTATATGCAATCTCTGGAGGAGTATCAATCCAAAAAACAAAGTCATATTTTTTGGATATTTCATAAACATCAACTACTTTATTTATCTCATCACAATCATGTGCGATTGCTAAACCAAGTCTGCAAAAATTTGTACGTGGTTCAATTACATCAATCCCAGAATTCAGAAAAGGTAAAATACCACTATAATGATGTCTTACAACGCTAAAAGCTTTCGATAATTCAAATGGATATGTCCCAAAATACTCTCTTGGAGATTTACTATTATTTTTTCCTATAGCAATTGAAAGTTGGGGAACTAGGTCATCTTTTGGCTCACAAACATAACATTGCCGATCAAATGATCGTAAATATTGTCCAAGCATTCCAGCTTGTGTTGATTTTCCTGCACCATCTAGGCCAGTAAAACCAATGTATATTGCTTGATCTTTATAATTTGTATTTTTTACTTCTTGCAGTGTTTGGATAATACCTTTTGTTAGCATATTAAAGCTCCCTATATCAATTCCAACTAAACCATTAAATAAAAATTTCCATACAATTCATTTTTACAATGCCAAAAACTGTGATTTACTATAATAAATATGGGTAGATAGTGCAGTTTTTTCATGTAATATATTGTCTAATCGTTCAGGATAATTCCCATTTACAATTACACATTCATTAATGTATCCATGTTTAATCCATTCAGCTAAACACACATCTATAGACGTATGTCCTAATTTAACAACTTCACTAGCTAAAATTTTTTCAATTAATTTATCTTCCAACAAATTACCTGATACATCCTTAGCATAAATACCGTCTACATCTGTTAATACAATGAGTTTAGAGACACCGATTTGCCATGCAACCCATCCAGCTATAGCATCGGAAGTAATATCCCAACTATATTCAACAGGGTCTAAAGACATTAAAGTTTGTGATGGCAATAAAATAGGAGTTCTTCGATTTTGTATTGCAACTCTCACATCTTTAATATTCCGACAGGCGATTGATATCTCTGAATAGTTTGGGTCGGCAAGTATTAAGCCAATTTGGTCTTGAGCTAAAGCGCATGCTTCATGAGCTGTTGCCATGGTAAATTCTCTCTTTGCATATATTTTTTCTATAGCTTTATCTGGTGGACCCCCACCAGGAATAACTAATATATGCTTTCCATTTTTAGTAGCTTCATTAATGATTTTTAGCAAAGCGCATGTTTTTTCAGTATCGTTCACTATACTCCCACCGAATTTTATGACTAAATCAATCTTAATATCTTTAAAACCCTGTACAATCTCTCTACTCATCTTATCTTTTACCACGCAAGATAGCTGTTTTAACCAATTGGCTTACAAGTTCATCAAATGTAATATCAGCAGCCTTAGCAGCATCGGGGTAAAGACTGGTTGGAGTCATTCCTGGGATAGTGTTAGTTTCAAGAAGGTAAATATCTGACGTATAAGTAATAATAAAATCTGATCTTGAAAGATCTTTGCACCCAAGAGCCTGATGTGCCTTTATAGCAATTTCAGAAGCCCTCTCGTATACATCCTTTGATAATTTAGCTGGTACAATATGCTGACTTGCTCCATCAGTATATCTATGTTCGTAGTCATACCATTGTCCTATCGGAGTTATTACCTCTACTACAGGTAATGCTTTGGCTCTATTACTATCCTCTAAAACACCAATTGTGATTTCTCGGCCAATGATTCGCTTTTCAACAACGGCCTCTGTATTATGATTTAATATTTTTTTTATAGATAAGGTGATTTCTTCACGCCCTTGAGCAAATTCAATACCTAAAGCAGAACCCTGATCACAAGGTTTAATAACAATATCATCTCCCAGTTTTTCTAAGATTCTATTTACTACATCTTCAATTCCATCGCCTCTGCACACGGTTATACCCAAAGCACATAGAAGGCCAGCAGAGGAAAAAATAAGTTTTGCGGTCGGCTTATGAAGTGCACATGCACTAGCTTTAACTCCACTGCCAACATATGGCAAACCTAATATTTCTAAAAAACCTTGGATTGTTCCATCTTCTCCAATTGCACCGTGCAATACAGGAAATACAACATCATATTTACTATTAATTAATTTTTGTGGAAGCTCACTATCTAACTCGACTACTTGTACATCTGAAAATGTTTTTTTTAGAGCCTTTTCAACTGCTTTAGCTGAACTTCTCGAAACCTCTGATTCAGTTGAACTTCCACCACAAATAATAGCAACTTTTAAGTTATTTGTTACATTTCCCATAGATTAAATCCTTATTTAGTTTCTAAAAAATACATATAAAATTATCTTCAATGCTATTTATTGCAAGCTTTTACAGCCATTACTCAATAAACAAAAAAATTAGTTTGTGTTAAATTATTCACACTACAACCAGTTTTGATCTTACAGTCATATATTAACCCCAATCCTGTTTAAGCCAATGATTCTATAATCTGAATGGTTGGCTTATTTCGATGGATTAATTGATATGCACATAACGAAGCATAAATCCCACTTAAAAAGCCCAGAATACTACGCGCTTTGCTCGTTACTAAATTGTATTGTCCTTTTAAGAGGCTGAATAAAGTCTCTATTTTATTACGCTGTTTTAAGTGATATTCATCAGATTGTTGTAGTTGAACAGACTTCATATTCTTTCGATGATAGGTAATTAAATCAATACCTTGATCTCTTAATCTGCTTTTTAACTCTTTGCTGATATAGCCACGATCCGCATAGAGCTTCGCTTGTAAACCCGCAACTAACTTCTCCACCATTTTAATATCAGCAATATGCCCGTTGGATAAGGCTGAGCTAACGATCTTGCCAAATTGATTCATCACGATATGTAATTTACAACCATAAAACCATCCCATCGAGCTTTTACCGCGAGATGCAATCCTGACTAGTGATTTATGGAGGTGGATACGTTGATTTTTACAGACCAGTAGAGTCGTTGAGTCAATCCATAAATATTGTTTGTATTGATCTTTCATCAGCGCGACATGTAGAGCGTGTAGTGCCAATTGATGCATATTAATTAAGTGAATCATACGTTGGTAACAGGGTAAGCTTTTAAATAAATGACATTTATCCTGCTTCAACCATGAGAAGAATGCTTTGAAATTGTTGAAGTGAGAACACTTATACCAAATGGCGATAAAGATAATTTCTGAGATGCTTAGTTGACCAGTTCGGATTCTTAAACAGTGATTGCTTTGCTTGAGGAACTTCCAGTAGGTTGCTTCAAATTTAAGAAAGAAATCATCAATTACACAGAATAATTCGGTACTATTGAACATCAGGACTAGAGTTGTAAGTTTGGTGTGGTAACTCAACTGATGGCTCTAGTCCTCCTGTTTTTCAAGTTAATTTCTTATCCGCGATTCGCGGTTATATTAGAATGTCACTTATAATGCAATATTGTTTATATCTATGTCTTGGTAATTTAGTTTTGTTTAACTTCTGTATAGTTAAAACGTATAAAGTGCAACAGAAACTCGAAAATATTTTGATAATATTTGATAATTTTAAGTGTTAAACAATAGTTTAATTTTTTAATCCATTCAGTAGCTTATAATCTTTTCATAATATAATTCCAACAACTCATATATAAAAATTCAATTTTATCAACATCTCGCCTGTCAACTTGAATTTTAATTAGGCTTCCTTTATAAAAACTTTAAAAAAATGTAATCCTGTCAAAAGAACAATCATCTTCGCACTAATTAAAGGAGTATACAGCTAAATATTTTTGATTAAAATCCTGCTAATTGAAGCGTTCTAATTTCAGGATAAGGGAGATGATCTCTATTATTTTATTTTGCTATCTACTTGAGATCATTATTTTTATATATGAAGAATTAATATAATAGCGATGAGGTTCTAATATGAATATTGACAAACTAAAAATAGCAGTGCTTTTTGGTGGAAATAGCTCTGAACGAGAAATTTCTATAGAAAGCGGAGTTCAAGTTGTTAAGGCTTTACAGCAAGCTGGTCATGAAGTATTAGCTATTGATGCTGCACAAGGTTTACTAGACGAAGTCACACAAAAAAAGTTACTTGAGACAGGTTCAATTCCATTATTTTTTCAAGAAAAAGATTCCTTGGAAGTTTCATTTGATCAAGTTGTATTAACTAAAACTGGTGATTTAATTGATGTAGACATAGTTTTTCTAGTCTTACATGGTGGAACTGGTGAGGATGGTACCACTCAAGGAATGCTTGATATGGCTAAGTTATCATATACAGGAAGTGGTCACCTTGGAAGTGCCTTAGCTATGGATAAAGATATAGCTAAGCGACTCTTGATAAAAGCTGGTGTTCCTACTCCTGACTGGCTTATGGCACCAGTTGAACCGCAAATCGTAGAAAATACTTTAGGTTTTCCTGTGATCGTAAAACCTAATAAACAAGGATCTACCATTGGTCTTACCCTAGTTAAATATCCCAATCAACTTGAAGATGCTGTGAATTTAGCCTTAGAGCAT
Organism: Acinetobacter sp. SAAs474; assembly: GCF_032823475.1. Lineage (NCBI taxonomy): Bacteria > Pseudomonadati > Pseudomonadota > Gammaproteobacteria > Moraxellales > Moraxellaceae > Acinetobacter > Acinetobacter sp. SAAs474. The sequence goes on along the minus strand of NZ_CP127913.1, from coordinate 76,223 downwards.
GATAATGAAGTAATGATTGAGAAGTTTATAGAAGGACGAGAGTTGACTGTTGGAATTCTTGCAGATAAAGCATTAACTGTTGGGGAAATTATTTTACCACTATCTGGAATATATGATTACGAAAGTAAGTGTCAGATGGAAGCTGTAGATGTGGTATTCCCAGCAAAAATATCTCCAGAACAGGCTAATCAAACTCGGCATTTTGCAATTTCTGCTCACAAAGCTCTAAAGCTGAATGATTACAGTAGGGCTGATTTTAGAATGGATAGAAATGGGAATATCTGGTGTCTAGAAATTGAAACTTTACCAGGGATGAGAGCAACAAGCTTATTGCCTCAATCTGCAGCTGCTAGTGGTATCAGCTTTCCACAATTGTGTGAGGAAATAGCTTCTCTAGCTGTTAAACGAAAAAAACTAATGTCTGAATTATGATTAGGGTGTGTCCTCATTTAGATTTACACCAAATGAACATGCAGGCGATATAAATCATAGACTGATAATTACGTGCGAGTTTATCAAATCGAGTTGCTATCGCACGGAAGTGTTTTAATCTTGCAAAGGTATTCTCAACTAAATGTCTTAAGCGATATAAGTACTTATCAAAATCAGGATTGAATTTCTTACTATTTGATCTTAATGGAATAATAGGTATCATTTTTCGATTTCTAGCTGACTTCCTGATATGTTCAGAATCATATCTCTTGTCCGCGATTAAATAATCTGCTGTTTCAATTAGATCTATTAGGTGTTCTGCAACTTGGCTGTCATGGACATCACCCCCAGTGATTTTAAAATCAATCGGTAATCCATTCGCGTCGGTTGCAAGATGAATCTTTGTTGTGAGTCCTCCACGAGATTGTCCAATTGCACGCTCGAAGCCATGCCGAACTCCACTTGCATGCTGATGCGCGCGTATGTAGCTTCCATCAATGAATACCCATTCGCCTCGTAGTTTGAAAAAAATTTATCCCATAAGCCTTTCATAGCCCAGCGATTAAAAGAGTACGTGCCATTGAAAAATATTGAAATGAAGATAAAGTAGAGCCTAATTCTAGGCGTTTAAATATTATTCTTCAAATGAGGACACGCCCTAGCAAAGATAATGGTTTTATTTTTAAATTTATTTCATATTTGCACTTTCTTTCATTCAACCTCCATAAGAAAAACTTTGGGTTATGTATTCGTATCTAAAAGAATTTCGAGAGATTAGGTTGCATTTTTCATCAAGGGTTTTGTATGCTCACAAGAAAAAAATATGGTGGACTGGCGGTAATCTCACCTGAAGCAATATATGCTGGGTTGGGTGAATCAATAGTGAAATTTTGTTTAAATGAAATACCATCCCCCCCTAAAGAAATATTTTATAGTCAACTAGATGATGATTTAACTTCGAATTTATACCCACATCTATGTAAAGAAAAACTAAAAAAAGTTCAAAGATTATTTTCTCTTGGTCCAGTCTTAGTATTGTATTGGGATGACATTCCAGATGATCATTATCTAAGCTTTTTAAAAGGAGCTACGCATCCTGCTTTTGCTCTAACTAAAACCATTAGACAAGAATTTCCATGTGATAATCAGACTTTGAATTTAATTCATTGTAGTGATGACTCTATCAGCGCTTTAAAAGAACTTAGCATACTTAAAAGCTGTAAAATAAAAGAATCACAAGTAAAAAAAACACATTATTCTCCACATGATCATTTGGGAATAGTTAATTATATAGATTTAGTTTCAGACCTATTTAATTTTAACAATGATGCGACTCTCAATATAAAATCTGAGCCCCAAAAAAATGTAAGATCTGCCCTTAAATTATTAAATAATTTTTCTATAAAAAACAAAGACTTTAATAAAATACATGAATCTTTTCTAATTGGTGATACTACCCCACTGTTTAATATTATATACGCTGATATTTCAAAGGGAAATGTAATTTTAAAAAATCCATTATCACTGTTAGCAATTGAAAGTTTTTCTGACTCAGCATCTATTTGGCTAAAAGAACCAATAGAGAATGTGATTTATACCATTAGTAATATTTTGGATAAAATAGCAGTTAACAAATGGGCTATTTGTGGAAGTACTTCTTTGTGGCGTTATGGTCTCCCTATAATTCCTAATGATTTAGATATAAGATGCAAAGAAGAAGATCTTTATAAAATAGCTAACTACTTTAATAAAAATATAGAATTTATTGATGTTGGCACACATAAAAGCAACGTTATTAACCTGAATATTCAAGGGTGGGATATCGAGTTTACTGGAGATACTTACTGTAAAAATGATATCCATATATTTCTAGATGCTGAAAAAAATAAAAATGATAATTTTCAATCAATTGCGGATTGTATTATTGAATACTTAGCTATGGGACGTAGTGATAGGACAATTAGTGATCATAAAATTGCACAAATCTTAATAGAGAAAAAAAACATTAAATTCTCTGAATTTTATGATCAAGCGACCAAAGCTGGATATAGGTCAATTGATGATTTAGCAAAAATTTACTCAATTTGTGGATGAATATGAAGAACATACTAAATACCCTAGCATATTATGGTGGACAATCAAGTGTTGAAAAGAATACTTTTACACCTTGGCCCGCCCCAACTCAAAATCATTTAAATGCATTACAACGAGTATTAGATAGTGGAAAATTTCATCGCGTTAATCACCCACTTATCGAAGAACTTGAATCAAATACTAGTAAATATTGTGGCACTCAATACTCTAGAGCAGTCTCATCTGGAAGTGCCGCCCTACATGTAGCTACTGACTTTTTTGCAAATCAAGGTGAGATAGCAATTGTATGTGCACTTAATTGGCCTGGAGCAGTAGCTGCAATATCGCACTGTGGCTTGCGTCCTATTTTTGTTGATACCGCAGACGATGCATGCATTGATGAGATATCCGCAATAAATCACATGCATAAAGAAGGCGTTGCTATTGTACAAATTACACATCTCTTTGGAAATTCAGCACCAAGAGCTAAACTCCGCTCATTTGCTCGCTCTAAAAATATAGCAATAGTCGATGATTGTGCTCAAGCAGCAAATGTACCTAATTATTTGAAAAATTACTTAAACCTTGAAAGTGATGCTTATGTACTTTCAGGTAATGGCGCAAAACATCTAGCTTCAGGCGAATTAGGATTACTTAGTACTAATTCTTTAGAATTAATAGAACACGTTGATAATGTTTCTTTAAGTAGTTCTTCACGTAATGGGGAGAGGATATTTTCTCCATCCTCATTAGGATATAACTATCGTCCTAATGTATTTTCTGCATCTATAGCTCTTGATCGGCTAAATGAAATTGATGAACAAATTAGAATAAGAAGAGAAAATGTAAATTATTTAGTTAATAAACTTGAAAAACTACCTGGAATCAAACGATTATTTGGAAAAAACTTTGAAGATAGTAGTTTTTGTTCACTTCCCATGCGACTTGACTTTAAAGCATTAAACCTACCAGCCACTGCGGAAGTACGGAATAAAATTGTTGAATTATTGGCTGCTGAACATGTACCAATTAGTGTTTGGCTTACCCGCCCAGTATGGGAATATAATCCAGCATGGAAGAATAAATATGACTTAAATGATTTTCCAAATACAAAAGCAATATTGGATTCAATGTTCTGTATTTCCGAAATTGCACCACCAAATGGAATTACAGAACTTCAAACAGTAGTTCAAGCTTTTGAAAAAGTATGGGATGCATTAAGTATCTTTGGTATGGAGCTAATCAAAAAAAAGGAATGATTGTGCAATTTAATCTTAATACACTTAAAAAACTTCCTCAAATCGATTTAGTGAATTTTGCTAAAAATTTAAGAGATTATTTAAAGCTAGCTATAAAATCATCTGGAGGTCATTATGCAAGCCCCATTGGTGCAGTAGGAATTACGGTTGCTATACATTATATTTTTGATTCCCCTGATGATATCTTTGTGTTTGATACTGGACATCAATGTTATGCGCATAAAATAATTACTGGAAGACATGATACATTTGAGTCTATACGTAAAGCTAATGGTATTAGTGGTTTTCCAGAACCATCAGAGTCTAATCATGATCATTTTCGTGTAGGACATGCAGGTACAGCAATAGCAATAGCAATCGGATTTTCAATAACTCCCTCAGATCATTGGGTAATAGTTATTATTGGTGATTCAGCATTTGCAAATGGTGTTTCATTAGAGTCACTTTTATTAATACATAAAGCTAATCGCCCAGTAATAATTATTGTAAATGATAATGGACACAGTATTTCTGATGCAGTTTCATCTTTGAAAACAATGAATTCTAAACGTTATGAAGCTTTAGCTGTAGCAGCAGATATTCATTTTTCAGGGTCGATAGATGGTAACGAACCCGATGAACTTGCTAATAAATTAATAGGAATAAAGAAATCAAGAAAAAGTACATTACTTCATGTACGCACCATCAAAGGTTATAGCGATGAAATTGCATCATTAAATCCATTCAAATATCATGCAATTCCATCGGCTAAATTGAAAAGTACTTTTCCTACAACGAAAAAAAATTCACAAGAAATTCTGAGTGATTTCTTAGTTAATGTAGCTCAACAAATGAAAATATTATTTGTTTCGGCAGGTATGGCAGAAACTGCTGGTTTTAATAGTGTTACAAAAAATACTAATATTAATTATTTAGATGTTGGAATTGCAGAACATTCTGGTTTTACAATCGCAGCTGCTGCATGTAGAGATTTTGATCTGACTTTTATACATATTTATTCAACTTTTTTGCAACGTGAATAGCCACCAAAATTCTAGACACACATAACCATCTTTTGATGGGCCTTTTCATAATCTAATGGAGAACGTTGACCATTGGAACCATGTCTGCGTTTTGAATTATAGAACATCTCTATATATTCAAAGATATCGGATCTTGCTTCAGTTCTAGTTACATAGATTTTCTTTTTAATTCGTTCCCGCTTTAATAGCTGGAAGAAGCTTTCTGCAACAGCATTGTCATGGCAATTACCTCTACGACTCATACTACTTTCAAGATTATGATGCTTGAGAAATGTCTGCCATTCATGGCTGGTATATTGGCTACCTTGATCAGAATGAATTAGGACTTTGTTCTTTGGATTTCTTCGCCACAAAGCCATCAATAACGCATCTAAAACCAAATCTGTCGTGATTCTGGATTTCATAGACCAACCAACAACAAGACGTGAAAATAGATCAATCACAACTGCAAGATACAACCACCCTTCATGTGTACGGATATAGGTAATGTCCGTCACCCATAATTGGTTCGGCTGAGTTGGATTAAACTGTCGATTTAAGCTGTTTGCGGCAATGACCGCTGGAGTACCAGCGTGAGCTCTAGGTTTACGATAACCACGCTGTGATTTAAGACCATCTGCTTTCATCAGTCGATGTACTCGATTGATCCCGCAACTTTCGCCAACATCTTTCAAATCATAGTGAATCTTGCGATAGCCATAGACTCCGCCAGATTCCAGCCAGAATTGTTTAATCAGTTCTGAAAGCTGTTGCCGTTTCCTTGCAGTTTCACTAGTGGGTTGCTTTAACCATGCGTAATAACCACTGTGGTGAACATCTAATGTTGAACATAAACGACGAACAGGCCATATGTGCTGATTGTCCTGAATAAAGGCGTACCTCATTTGGACTGGCTTGCGAAGTACACCGCGGCCTTTTTTAATATGTCCCTTTCTTCAGTAACCCGTTGCAGCTCTTTTTTTAACTTTGCTAATTCTGCACTTGGATCATTAGACTCTATCGTCTTGGGCTGCTGTGGATCATAACGTTTAATCCAAGCATACAAACTATGGGTGGTGGTTCCTAAACGCGTAGCAACCTCGGCCACACTATGACCTTTCTCAGTGACCTGTTTTACTGCTTCAATTTTGAATTCTTCAGGATATCGTTTACTGCTCATAAGCACCTCGTTAATTAGCCATTTTATCTAACTAAAAGGTGTCTACAAAATCGGTGGCTATTCAACGTTCCGCAGATGCACTACTCCATGATATTGGAGTTAATCAAGCTAAAGTAGTTTTACTAGTAGATCGATGTGGAGTTGGTGCCGAAGATGGCCCTACACATCATAGAATAAATGATTTAGCAATTCTACGATCTTGCCCTAAGATGGAAATCTATTCTTGTTCTAATAATAATTTATTAGATATAGCTGATAGAATTCTAAATAAAGAGAGATCTGGCCCAATAGCTATTCGTATTTTTAAAGGACCGCTAATTGATTGCTCAGAAGATACCTTATTACATTGGCCAAAAGGTCTATTTACTCATCGAAATGGCAATGACCTAACAATTCTCAGCCATGGAAGGATCCTTGGAGAATGTTTAAAAGCTGCTGAATTACTTAAAAATGATACAATAAATTGTAATGTAATTGAAATTATCAAACTACATCCTATTGATCCAAGTCTCTTATCTTTTTTACAAGAAAAAGGACCTGTAATTATAGTTGAAGAACATGCTAATAATGGATCAGTAGGCACTAATATTGGAGCGATTTGGAATTCAACAACCCCAATTAAACACTTATATATTACTAATCAATTAACTCCTCACGGTGATTTTATTTGGCAGTGGCAACAAAATGGGTTAGATGCAAAAAGTATTTACAATAGCTGTAAATATTTTTTAAAAGAAATAAAAGAGGAAAAATAAAAATTAAATTAAAACCATACAAAAATAAAATTATTTTACATAGTTTTAATTTTATTACTAAATTAAAACAATATTGATTTAAAATCAATCAATCATATCCACCATCTAAAACTCAAGTATCTCCAATATAATTCTGATAAAATCCCATTCACAAAAAACTTTAAATTAAGTTTACAAAGTTAAGAATAAGATGTAATATGGTTTTTGTGATGTTTTAATGTATTTAATAATTTTAACATCACAGATTTATATTTTTGTAATTATTAAATAATTTAACTATTTTGGCCTAAATTTTACTTTTGCTTTAAAATTCTTCTTAGTTATTTAAGCATTTGTTCAATTAAGTTGATCAAATTCCCTAAAGTTGGTGAAGTAAAAAAATCATCTGGTTCTAGTTCTATTCCAAAAAAATTATTAATATCAACTAGCAAATAAATAGAACCTAAAGAATCCCCACCGACATCAAAAAAATCCTCACTCATATCAGCATGAGAGTATTTTGTTCGACTCTTCCAAATCGTTATAACATCATTTTTAATATTCATATATATACCTATATTTAATCAATTGTGAATTTGACTTAATTGCCATCTTAAAGACAGGATCTTTATTTAAATAATTTATTATCAAATTAATAAAATATTTAACTAAACCATCATATTTCTCACCATAAATTTTAGATTCATTAAAATATAAAGTGTAAAATATTTTTTTAATATCGGTATCAATTTCCAATTTATCAAAACCTCTCAGCCATTTATGCCCACAGTCATAAATATCAAAGCTTGAGTATATACATTGGATAAATTCGACTAGAGCATAATTCGTAAGATATTTTGACAATTTAAGATTTCTATCTTTATGTATAATTGCATCTTCCATATGCTTGAGTGCACCAATAAGATTACGAAGTACACAAAATAATTTTAGTTTACCATTTTCTTTTATAATATTAAGTATTTTATTTATATTGGTTTCACAAAATGCCCAACCGTTGAATATTCTGGATAAAACATGGAGCTCTTGAACTGTAAAATTACACTTACTATTATCCAATCGACCCAATATACGCATCAATTTATCTGCCGAAACAAATAAAATATCAAACTCCACATCATTATAAAATATAATTTTATTAAAAAAAGCTAAAGGATCATTATCAAAGGAATAAAAACCATTAAAGACAGCATTATCTTTATTATCAAATATTATATTATCATAATTGGTTACGCATATAATATCAATATCTGAAACTTCACTAGCATTCCCTTCTGGAATCGAACCAACAAGTAAAAATAATGCTTTACTTTCATCATGAACATAGGAGTATAGAAGATTTTTAATACTACTATGATGTAAAGATGTAAAGATGCGATCAAATTCATCTATATTTTTAGATTGATACAACGACATTATTTAGACTCTCCTGTATTATTAATAATTTTACTAACCACAACCCTAACTTCTTTATAATCAATCTTTCCATTATGATTTAAGGGGATTTCATCTAATACAACTATTTCATCTGGTCTCATGTAAATCTCAAGATGATTACTTATAGTACTTTCAAGATCAGCAATATATTCCTCCTTCTCTAGAATAAAAATCACTTTAATTAAGTTATTTATTTTTATATCCACTATTTCAACCTCAACATGTGGAATATAATTTAAAAGGATATTTTTAATCTCATTTATATCTATTCTATAACCATTTCTTTTAATTTGAAAATCAATTCTACAAAAAAAATTATAAATACCATAATCATCTAAATAAACAATATCTCCAGTTTTATACCAATTTTTTATTTTATTCTCTAACAGATAACCTTCAAAAACTTGTCCACCTGAAAGAAGAAGCTCACCAAATCCATTACTATCGACCGATACAATTTTTGATTTTATATGCTTTAAATTTGATCCAATAGGTACTAAATAACTATCATATTTTTTTGAATAGTCGTATTTATATATTGTAGAAAAAACTGTTGCTTCCGTAGGACCATAAGCATTGAAAATTTCAGTATTTGGTGCTGCAACTTTCCAAGAGTCAGCTAGTTTAACAGATAATCCTTCACCGCAAAAAATAGTCATACGAATTGAATTTAAATTATATTTTTTTAATTTTAAAAATTCTATACAATAATTTGCATAACTAGGAACGGACATCCATACTGATATATGATTATCATTAACAAATTTTAGAGGATTTCTTTTTTCTAATTCCTCAGGTATTACTAGGCAGGAATCATTACTTAGAGTAAGAAATATTTCTGCAATAGAAAAATCAAAAAAATAATCAGCAAAGAAACTGACTTTATCAAAATTTGCAATATTAACAACCTCATTCATAGATTCGATAAAAGACTCAAGATTTTCATACGTAATACCAACAGCTTTAGGGAAACCTGTACTTCCAGAGGTGAAAATTATATATGCATAATTTTCTTTACTATTATTAATTTGCTTTTCAAAACTTGATGATGGAACCACTATTCGTTTTAAATCATCAATATTAATAAAATTACAATCAAAAAAATCAAAATCCTCATTTGTTATTACATTTAAAATATCATATCTTTTTAGAATCAATTTTAATTTAGATAATGGGGATTTTTTATTTAATGGAACATATATATTTCCACTATGCATTATAGCCAACATTACACACAAAGAATCATAACTTTTATCAAGCATAAAACCAATTCGATGTCTTTTATTACCTCCTACTTCCATAGAAATTTGCGAAGAAAGTTTAACAACATCATTGTATAGTTCTTCATATTTATATTTCCTCCCCTTAAAAAATACGGCTGTATTGTTAAAATTTCTTTCTGAAAAAAGTTTTTCTATAAATTTATACATAATACTTACATAATAAGTTGGAAAATTCTTTTTCAAAGGCACTAATTAGTAGCATAATACTTTCTTTATCATAAATCTTATTAGAGTAGTCAATTGAAAAATAAAAATCGCCTTTATTTCTGTAAAAACCACTACTCAATATGAATGCTCTCTTAGAGTTAGGATTCATTTTATTAAAAACATTAAAACCTGTAGATTTAAAATTAAAAAAATCACCATTTCTACTGTTATCCAATACTATATTTATTGAAATTTCAGGTTCAGGAATATTAACCAATAGAGGGTTTTTATTAACATATTTCATAAAACCATAACTAGAACTATATGCATACATAAAATACAACTGCTCCCTAATATTCTTTATTAGTGTGTTAACAGGTAAATTATTATTTAATGAAAATGGAAATATTTGACTTAACCAACCAACAAGATTTGCACCTGATATTTCATTATCAAAATATTCTCGCCCATGATGTACAAGGCAAATTTGTTTTTTTATACAACGACCATTTGACCATATATTCAGCGCGTTAGAATATGAAAGTAAAATTAGTATTGGTAAATCTCTACTATTTAGCCTATTAATAGAATCATTTAAATCTCCAGAAATTTTTATTTCAATATTTTCTGAATATTTCTCTAATAAGCAACCTTTATCAAAAACACCTAAACTATCAAATTTTTCTGAATAATATTTTATCCAAAAATCATAAATATTATCTTTAAAATTTTTTCCTTTCCCCAGTAATTAAAAATATTCTCCACGTATTTATTATATAGCACTTTATCTACAATAGTCTGGCTATCTATTAATTCAAAAAATCTATTTTTAATAATTATGTAAGATCGTAAATCACATGTTAAATGATGAATTAAAAAGTACAAATACATTCCACCTCTCCCATCAATTAAAACAAATAATTTAAATAACTCAGAATATTCTTGCATTTCTCTTTTATAAGCCTCAACTCTTTTCTCAAAATTTTCTTTCACATCCTTTATTTCAATCCCATCAATATAATTAACATCAAAATAATTATTAACAATAAAGCTTTCTTCTATAAATTCATTTAATTCTCCATTTTCAAAACTAAATCTAATTCTCAAACTATCATTCTCACTTATTAAAATTCCCAATGCATTTTCTATTTGCTTTAAAGCAACTTCCTTAGAATTTTTATATATAATTGAACTAATAAACCAATCATAAAGATTTGTCTCTTTTTTTAAAAAGTAAGAATATCTATTTGGCAAACTTTTCAAAAACATCATAATTACCAACCTTTTATTAAAGATAATTTTTATTCAAACTGATGTGTGCTGATAAAAACGGAGACTTTAACTTAGTAAACTATAGATACTCATTAGGAGTTTACCATGAGCAAAAAACAAAAGACTTATACGGCAGAATTTAAAGCTGAAGCAATAAAAGCCATTGAAGAAAACAAAGGTAATGTTTCCGAAACAGCACGGCAACTCGGTATTTCCATGCAAACTTTATCAAATTGGTACAAGAAAGCAAAAGCAGGCACATTGGCTGGTACACAACAATATTAGCCCGATCTCGTTGCTTTACTCGAAGAAAATAAGAAACTTAAACAACAACTCAAAACTGCCGAAATGGAGAGAGTTTCTAAAAAAAGCGGCAGCGTACTTTGCCAAAGAAAGTCAGTGAGATACGCTTATATGAAAGAGCACAAAAACACATACCCAACTACGATGATGGCTGGATTGCTGAATGTCTGTATTAACCCCCAATTAAAACGGACACTCAAAATTAAGATCTAGGCATAGAACTAGAGTTAAGGAGTGTCTTATGGAACGTATTGAAGTTATTACATCGGCTCAACGTCGTAGACGTTATACAGGTCAACAAAAAGCACAGTTTGTTGCTATGACCATGCAACCTGGATCATCCGTTTCTTCTGTTGCTAGACAGTATGGTATTGCCCCAAGTTTACTGTTTAAATGGAAGAAACTTATGCAAGATGGTGGAGTAATTGCCGTGGAAGCCAATGATCAAGTCGTCAGTGTTTCAGACTACAATGCACTATTAAAAAAAGTAAAACAGCTTGAACAAATGCTTGGTCGAAAGACCGTCGAAGCAGAAATTCTCAAAGATGCTTTAGAGATTGCTCAGACAAAAAAGTACATATCGCATATGCCCTTATTACCACCAGACGATACCCAATACAACAAATAGCGCTGACACTTGGTGTGGCGAGATCGAACCTTTATCGTCGCTTAAAGCAGCCAAATCCGACCTCTCGTTCGAGATATAACAAAATGGAGGATCGTATTCTATTGCCTATGATTCGTGACATCTGTGACCAACGCCCCAGTAATGGCTATAGACGTGTTACCGCACATCTTAACCGTCACTTAAAGGCAAATACGATGTCATTAAAACAAGTGAATCATAAGCGTATTTACCGCATCATGAAACAGAATGATTTACTGCTCACTCGACCTAAACGACTTCAGAATGATCGTACACATGAGGGCAAAGTCATTGTTTCTGAGTCAAATAAAAGATGGAGTTCGGATGGCTTTGAAATCAAATGTTGGAATGGTGAAAAAGTAAGGGTTGTCTTCAGTTTAGACTGCTGTGATCGAGAAATTATGAGTTATGCAGCAACAACAGCAGGCATCAGTACGGTTTGGTACAGTATTTCATCTACCACAAAGGGTTGAATGGCTGACAGATAACGGTAGTTGTTACATTGCACAATCCACACGTATGTTTGCACAGTCATTAGGTTTCCATGTCTGCACAACACCAATTCGCAGCCCACAAAGTAATGGTATGGCTGAGGCGTTTGTGAAAACCTTTAAGCGGGACTATATGTATTTAAGTGATGTACCAGATGCAGAAACTGTCATGAGATATTTATCTATCTGGATTGAAGACTATAATTGCAATCATCCACATAGTGGGTTAAAAATGAAATCCCCTCGGGAATTTCGTTCGCTAAAATTAGCAAGTTAAATGTCCGTTTTTATAGGGGCTAATACAGCGTTTAAATATTATTCTTCAAATGAGGACACGCCCTAGACTAATAAAGCTATACAAGATAGTGTTTTAGCGATTAAAATTTTTAAGACTATGAAAAGATGGAAAAAATAGTATTTTTACCTGGTGCATCTGGAAACCTTGATTTTTGGAAACCTTTGATTGAGTTTTTACCAGAAAAGTATGAAAAGCAAATTATTGGCTATCCTGGTTTCGGAAATATTGAGGAGGATAATAGCTTAAAGAATTTTAGTGATTTAGAAAAATACGTTACAGGAAAAATTAATTCAGAATCTATTCTAATTGCCCAATCAATGGGGGGCATTTTTGCTGTTAATAAGGCATTTACCGACGCTAGTCTAATCAAAGGTCTTGTTTTAATAGCAACATCAGGAGGAGTTGATTTAACTCCCTTCAATGTTCAAGACTGGAGAACTGAATACCAAGAACAGTATCCAAGATATCCTGAATGGTTTATGACAACAAATGTAAATTACGATGAGTATTTAGAAAAAATTAATATTCCGACTTTGCTAATTTGGGGAGATGCTGATCCTATTAGCCCAGTAGCGGTAGGAACATATCTAAATACTAAATTAAAAGGTTCTACCTTAAAAATTATTAGTAATGGTAAGCATAATTTGGCTGAAGAATATGCTAAAAAAGTTAGTGTTTATATCAATCAATTTTTAGAAGCCATTTCTTAATTTTCCTAAAATTCACATAATACACCTTATACGAAATTAAAAAATGGAGCCTAAAGCTCCATTTTTTAGTAATTTTTTTAAATTGCTAAGCGTAAATTCAGTGCTTTGACAACTTTAATCACAGTATCAAAACTAGGATTAACATCACCAGAAAGTGCTTTGTAAAGACTTTCTCGGCCTAGACCTGTATCTCGTGATAATTGAGCCATTCCTTTAGCTTTAGCAATGTTACCTAAAGCTTTAGCAATGAATGCGGCATCACCATTAGATTCTTCGATACATGCTTCTAAGTAAGCCTGCATATCTTCTTCTGTTTTTAGATGCTCAGCACTGTCCCATTTGCGAAGTTTAATAGCCATTTATAGCTCCTCATCTAAATCTTGTGCCAATTGCAGGGCAAGTTTTATATCTTTACTTTGCGTAGACTTATCTCCGCCTGCTAAAAGAATAACAACCCTTTGCCCTTGTTTGCAGTAATAAATCCTATAGCCAGGTCCAAAGAAGAAACGTAATTCAGATACACCCTCACCCACAGGTTCAGTATCTCCAAAGTTCCCATCTTCAACCCGATCAATTCGGACTTGTATGCATCTTTTTGCCTGTTGGTCTTTTAACTTGGTAAACCAATCATCAAAGACTTCTGTGGTATATATTGAGTACATAAGTAAAATGTATCCCAAAAGATACATTTATGCAAGGTATTAACTTTGTTTTTTTGGCCTGAGACACTGAATTTCGTATAAGCACCATTATGTTAAATGGAGGGCTTTTTGTAATGCCAGTTTCCTGCCCAGAGGGCATATACATCAAAATTTTTAAGGGCAGCCCAAATATTATCCTCACCAACAAAATCAAGAATATTTGTTGGAATTGATAAGCCAAATAAATTTTTATCTATAAAGAAGCCTTCACAAGAATCAATGACACCTTTCAAAGATTCAATGATCTCATTTTCGCTCTCGCAACGGATTATGACTTGTAACCCCATTATTCTTTAAACTCCACAGATGCGACTAGGCTTAATTGACTAACTATTTTTTCCTGTATATGGACATCTATCAATTGTCCTCTAATATCATAAATAATTCGACAATTAGAAATGTGTGATGGTAATTGTGATCGAGTAAATTTAACTCTCGAAAGATTATATTGGATGCTCATAGTTACTTGTTCATCTGCTTCTAAAGCATGATTGCAAACAAAAATAAATTCTTTATTTTTTTCATTTATAAATTCAGGAGTAGAAGATCAATAATCATACATATGTTAGATATCCAATTTATTTATTTTTTCTAAAATTAACATAATACACCTTATACGGAACATTAATATTTCATCTTATTTTTCAATATCTTAATTATATAAAAGTGGTACTATCATTCAATAACTATTGTTTTATATGATTTTTCATGTTCCACGATGATTATCTGAGCAATATTTTACGATATTATTAAGTTTTAATTGAGGCAAGCATGATAATTTTCAATAAGTTTTGACAATATCCTTATAAAAAATAAGTTTTTTAATACCTTATCTTCATTCTCTATTCATGCTGCTTCGGCATTATAAAACTATCGAACAAACCCCAACTCTTTCGCATAAGGCAAAGAGTTTTCAGCCACAACAATACCCCTCCGTTGTGGCTTTTTTTTTACCCTAACCATAGGGTTTAAAGAATTTACTCCAAAAGCTTCTTTTAGGTGACTATTTTTAATATGTTTTGCTACAGAAATACGCTTATTCTCAGCCTCTGCTTAAGTAGCTAATCCGTCATAATTGAACTTAGATTCTGACTCAAGATTCGTTGCTATGGTCATACTCCCATTATTAGAGTTCTTTCATAAGTCATTTTCTGCTCAGTTCCATATTATAAATTACAGCAATTAAATTAAATCTTAAACCCAGTCTTTTTCCTCGGTTACGATATCGCTCAGCAAGAATTTTAAAGGTTTTCAAACGACCAAATATATGCTCAATGCTGATTCTCCTCTTGTTTATTTCTTGGTTATAAATTTTCAGCTCAGGATCTAATGTGCAACGCTTTTTTGCTTTTAATGGCAATAGACTATTCGGATACACGGCATAAAGTCCTTGATAGCCCTTATCTGCGAGAATAAAGCCACCTACAGGAATCTGATGCAAGTTACGTTTGAATAATTCGAAATCATGCACAGCACCTCGGCTTGTACATAAACTCAGAATTTGCTGAGTTCTATAATGAATGATCGCTTGAACTTTGAAAGTATGTGCCTTCTTCTTACCGCTATAGCTTTTTTTCTGTTTTTTTAGGCCGTTGTATTGGAATTTCTGTAGCATCTACGATTACCACATTCCAGTCTATGCCTTCACCTTCTGGCAAATGCTTCGGTAAATTAAATAGATTAGACTTGATGAGGCAATCCTCTACATGACGCATAATTCTTGAAGCTGTGGGCTCTGAAACTCCGTAACTTGTAGCAACATGAAATAAGGTTCGGTATTCACGCCAATAGCTTAGGCATAAGAGAATCTGATCCTCTATGCTTAATTTGGGTGGCCTGCCTTTGGAAGGAGTTTGCTTCTTTAATTGCTCAACCATTAAATCAAAAGTTGACCACGAGATGCCTGTATAGCGCTTAAACTGTGTTTCAGAAAGCTTTTTTGAGTCGATGTATTTCATCTACAAATTATGTACGAATACTCAGAAAATTAGAGACTAAATATTAGTCAAAAGATGACTATTTTTTGATTTATGAAAGATATCTATTATTCACACATCAGATTATAATATCTTTACCAAATATTTCATTAAGACGCATTTTATTTTCCTGAACAAAGTTTGGATTATTTTTAAGTTTATATTTCATTTCTTTTTTAAATTCTGACATCGATATTCCAGCTACAGCAAAATCCATTTGAAAAATAATATCATTCACAATCACATTTGCTTGTGAGTCAGTTAAACATCCCTCTTTTTTAAACCATTTACTAAATTGTTTATAATGCGGATCAGTATTGTAAATATACCAAGAACGCACTGTTAAATCGAATTTAGCACCAAGCTCTTTTACTACTGCATTATCCTCAAAATCAACATCTAAATAAATTTTAATTTTTTCTTGATCTTGAGATAAAAAAGGCTGTACATGTTGATTAATCATTTTAAATCTAACCCCAACAACAGGTCGACCTTTTTTAATGGCATCATATTCTAATTTAAGACTAGTTTTTGTGTTAATTTCATCAATAATTTTATCTAAAACATAGCGTTTAAAATCAATCCAACGATCATATTTTTTCTCGCCAATATCAATTAATGCTTTAATATTTTCCAGTGAAAGTTCAACTTCATATTGCTCTTGATTTGAATATTTAAACTCATTTTTAATAAAATAAGAATATAAACTCATACTGGTGACAGAGTCCAAAGCAAATAAGTCTTTTAACTGATAAGTGGTAAAATTACCACTGGCTAAACGGGTAAAATAAGGCAAGACTTCACTCGTAAATCGAATTTGTAATGCATTCTTGGCATCATCTTCCCAACGTAACTCACGAATAATGGGTACAACGGAGTGTACTTTTTTAACTTTTCGTTTATTTTCAGCAACGGGTTCCTCAATAATAAAATGAGCAACACGAGAAGACAATTCTTTATATATACGATCAATTGCGACATTGATTGAGTTTTTTTTATCTAAACCCAATAGCTCACCTAAGTCATTTTTATGTAAATAAATATAAGTTTGTTCAGTAATCTCTCGATCTTGATTATTTTTCTCCCCATAGTTAGCAACAGCCATTGCATAAAGTAAGGCCTTATATTCATTAGATGATAATTCAATTGGTCTAATCAGACGATTGCTCGTACTTACCACACCATTATGTCGAATATTGCCAATACAATATGGTAAATATTCTGTTTCTTGTTTTTGATTAAGAGTCGTCATACATAAAAATATAAATGCTTTTCTTTATGTTATACACAAAAGTGGAAAACTATGCAAACAATTCACTATGCTCATAAAATTATTTTCTGTATATAAAACAATTCAAAAAACTTAATAGTGGAAGATATGTCACTTTAGTTGTAGATTTAAAATACGTTTCAATAGAAAAAGTGGAATAAAATAATTAAATTCACCTTAAAGTGACAAAGCTTCCACTTTTAATAAGATTACTTTCTTTTTATAATATTTAAAAATAAAAAAATTCGACTAAATAACTGAATATAGTGGAAAGTATAATAAAAAATTCACCATTAAAGTGACAAAGCTTCCACTTTTGTTGCAGTTACTGTGATAAATAAATGAAATATTAAGATAAATAATTTGAAAAAAAAGTTATCCACAATGCAAGCAAGCATAAATGACAAAGTTTCCACCTTTAAATCAAAAAAACACAAGTTATCAACAGTATAATATATTGTTTTTTAATATTTTTTATTCATATATTCGCTATTTTTTTTAAAGCCGTGACAAATCTTCCACCATAGTGACAAACCTTCCACTTTTCGGTGACAAGCCTTCCACTTTTCGGTGACAAGCCTTCCACTTTTCAGTGACAAACCTTCCACTTTTCGGTGACAAGCCTTCCACTTTTCAGTGACAAGCCTTCCACTTTTAAAAGCCTAAAACACTGATTTTAAATTAAAAAAAAACGTCTAATTATAATTAACTAAGTATATTAATTAATACTAATTATAATTAGCTAGCTAAATTTAATTTTTATTTTTTTAAATTTGAATAGATTTAAAGTACGATTTTGAAGCTGATTAAATTTTAGATCGAAAGAGTCCCATTCAATTGGATTGTCAAGACTAGATAAGTACTGATTTATCAATCTATACCCATTATTCGCATTTAAAGCGCGAATTAGACACGTTTCAAGATAGGAATAGGGGATCATGCATCATTATGCTAAAATTAATTTAACGCGATTTGGTGGTAATTTAAAGCGATTGGCTAATATTTAATCTTGTTTAGATTCAAAATCACAAAGTTTGATGATAAATTATTTTCAGATAGCAATACCCTAACTATTTTCAAAGAATTCAAGCGATGGATTATAAAAGTAACAGTATTTAGCTGACTTACTAACAAACTTTACTTGCCTTTAGCTTGCTCTGATAACCCTTACAATATCCTTTTTTCACATACAAACCCATATTTTAGCGCTAATATGTTGTGAGATATATTTAAACCACATTCAACATACTCAATATTCACTGTTAGATAGTTCAAATTACTATGAAAATCAAAACTTATACTGATATTTTGCTATCTTTTAATTGATTTTATAAATTTTTTAATAATAAATACAAAGTTTAGCAGAAAACTCTATATAAATTAAAAGACTTTTTAAATTATATAAAACATTAATATTACATTTATTTTTCATTATCTTAATACTACGACATACTTTTATAAGTCTGTCATAGTTTAATAAAACTGAAGACTAAATTAGATGCTATTGGATACCGAAATTGATCCATAAATAAGGACTTGTTTCTAAGCAGCGCAAGAAGCATAAGTATCAAATAGATATACTTGAAACGACTGTTGTTGCAAACACTTAATGTATGATCAACTCAGTGATGGGCGTAGTTATCGTGTTCACAACATCATTGATGATTATAATCGTGAGTCTTTAGAGATCGCTGTTGACTTCTTTTTACCTGCACAACGTGTACTTAGAGATTTAGATCAATTGATTATATGGCATGGAAAACCCAAACGTATTCGTTCCGATAATGCACCAGAGTGGACTGCTCCCAGTATCCTAGACACGAGACAGCCTCATTTTAAACAATAATAAATGCTTAGAGCTTTTATTTTTAACTTCAATTAATAATGGGGGTATTACCATGGCGCTTAGCTCTAAAGGTTTATTAGTTAATAACCCTAATCTTGTTTAAGCTAATGATTCTCTAATTTGAATTATTGGCTTAAACAAGATTAGGGTTAATTACATTCTTAAATAACTCAAATAAAAAATAAGTAATGTTTGTCTTTATCTAGTGTCGTACTTCCACTATCACTTTATTTAAACTTAAAGAATCTAATAAGTTATTAATTTCAATTTTCTTATTTTTATCTAGATTGGCATCCCATTCATCTAGTAGTAAATATTTAATATTATTATTTTTAACTAAATTTATTATTTTATTTATTTTTTGACCTGTTGATAGTTTTTCTAAATCTAAATCCTCAGACCATAATAGATTATTTAAATTAGTTGGTACTAATATTGCATCATCACCAATTTTATCTTTTAGTTCATGAAGGAATGTACTTTTACCTGATCCATTTCCTCCTCTAATAGTGAATCTTCCGAGTGTTTGACTTATTAAGTAATTGAATCTATCATCGTTATTTTTGAGTAACTCATCATTGATTTTTATATTTTTAATTAATGAGTTTTTATCAATTATATTAGTTTCATTTAAATCAAATAAAATTTTCAATCTACCTATTATTGATGGTATTTCAATGAAAGAGCTTAAGACAGAATTTAGAGAGCTTAAGACTGCATAAATTCTTGTAATATTTACTATTATAGCAGCCATAACAGCTGATTTAATTTCATTAGATGTTAGTGTGATAAAAATTAAATAGCTAGTAGGAAGTATAGCTATCATTGCTAATACTAAGCTAATGGATTGTCTTGTTAATTGTGCTTTTAGCGTTGAATTATAGTAAGATTCTCCATATTTTTTTGATTTTTTAAACCATGTGTTTTTGTTTATACTATTTTGTATTGCATAGTTATCTGGGAATTTATTAAGAAAATTTCCGTACTCTATCATATTAAACTCAACATCATAATTTATTTTTTCAATAATTTTCCTTGTCATTATTATTAATATAAAACTAATAATAAAACTTAAAAAATAACCAATAAAAATTTCTTTAGGTAAAATTATAAAAAATATAATAAGACTTAAAAAGCTATTTAGAAATAGTGTTAAAAAATCATGTAGGAAAAATAAAGTTGAAGTTACTATACTGAAGGAGTTTCTCGATATTAGTGATCCTATTCTTTCACTTTGGACTTTTCTCTTTAAGTCAAATGGACTTAATGAGTTATTTTTATATACATAATTTAAATATTCTTGATGAGAATAATTAACCCATTTTTGTAAAAAAACAAATGAAATTAATCCGGGAAAATATGGAAAAATCATACAAAATAAATATAATAATAAATTTTTTGAAAAACTAACATGATTTTGAAAATCATTAATTACGTTAGTTAGAAAAATAACTGATAAGGCAATTACGGATTGGTGAAGTAAAACTAAGATTAGTGATATAATAGAAAATTTGGTTCCAAAAAAAATTTTATATTTTTCCATAATACCTTACCATTTTTATTAAGTTATTTTTTTTAAATTCGATTCAACATTTTCTAATAGATCGTATGATCTTTGAGATAAAGCCTTAGGAAATTTTTTTCCCACTGTTTTTATTGAGTTAATTGATTGTTTTATTTGATTTAATAAAATTTCAGTTGGAGGATGGATCTTGGGTTGTTGTGGATGACCGATCACTTTTTCTCTAAATAAGATAATTTCCATAGAAACTATAATACTATGTAACACTTTATCTAAAGGTCTATTTGTAAGCAATACCGCAGATGTTGCCCATGTAGACTCATCCGAAATAATATGATAATCGTAATGACCATATCTATGTTCGTCTATAAAAATACAGTTATGCGTAAGTTCATGAATAAAAAATTCTGCTACATCTTTAGTAGATAATTTTTCTTTTAAATTTGCCCATATTGTACCAACCGCTGTTGATGAAGAACCTCCTGCAGCAACTTCAGATGGAAATAAGAAAATATTAGTAATCATAAAATTAAGTAAAGAATAATATTCATCATGTACTTCAGCTAAAAAAGTTAATGCTTCTTTCAACTGCTCTTTTTTTTCTTCAATATTTTCAATAGGTTTTAATGTGATATTGTTTTTTTGATCAAAATCATCTAAAACACCGGATCCACCGTTGAAGTCTTTAGAAATTCTAAAAGCTTTATCGAATGATGTAAGAATTAATCCATCATCGTTATCTTCTATTTTTCTTTTTTGAAGCGTTTCGAGGTATGAATAGTACAGTTCTTTTAATTCTGAACTATTTGTAATTTTTTTGATATTATCTGGATATTTTCTCGTAACTAAACAGATAATATTTTCCATTTGTTCCTGAAAGCTAGTTTGAATCAACATTTGCTATCTCCTATCCTTAGATTAAAAGAGTTAGGTAATATGATAATTACCTAACTCTTATATCGAGCTAAATTACTTTTTCAGAAGTCATATCCTCGTAAGCAATCATACGTAGAGGAATGACTGGAGGTTGAATAATATAGTTTGGGCAATAAGCTAGATGAGGAGTAACACCCAAAGCACCTTGCTCAGTCCATTCAATAATTTTATCTTCGCTTAAATTAACAATAATATTGTTAATTACACTATCTATATTATTGTTTTTAATTGATTTATTAATCATATTTTATTTCCTTTAATAGATTAAATTTTAACAAATGGTAAATATTTACAAATAGTAAACATTTACAAATGGTAAACATTTGCTTATTTAAAAATACAGATTTGAAAATTCCTTTACGTTATCAATTGTTAATTTATTCTTAACAATCTGTTTGTAGTTATTTAAAAACTATTTATCTTATCTCGTTGTTTATTATGGTTAATAAACGAGCAATATTTATATTTATTTATTTTATTAGTTTAATAAAAGTAACAATATTTACATAAATCAAACAATATATAATATTTAATTAACTGATGTTACGCACTAGATTCAAAAAGTCCTATAATTCATGACATGAATAAAGATTTGTTAGACTTCTATACTGATTTTTGATTTGTTCAACTTAATAAATAACAGCTAAACAATTATCACGGATGCTTGATAGTGGCGTGAGTCACGATCAAATCACTCGCTTTTTATCAAATCAAACATTCACCAGTAAAGATTTATGGAAACTTGTTAAACCTACTCTCAGACAAGTTTAAGCCGATGAGGGTGTTTTAATTTTTGATGACACCATTATCGAAAAACAATGGACGGATGAAAATGACATTATTTGTTATCATTTTGACCATAGTACAGGTAGATCTGTTAAAGGCATTATCCTCCTCAATTTAATTTATCATCACAACAGTATTTCATTACCTTTAAGCTTTGAAATTATTGAAAAACCAGTGTGTTACTGTGATTTAAAAACAAAGCAAATTAAATGAGAAAGTTTGATTACAAAGAATGAAATGCTACATCAAATGTTCTTGCAGATGCTTGTTAGTTCAGTGAAGTTTAAATATGTTCTGTTTGACTCATGGTTTAGTTCTAAAGAAACTTTTGAACTGATTCGTAAGAAAAGACATCACTTTATAGGTGCATTAAAGAGTAATTATCTTGTTGCATTGAGTGCAAAAGATAGAAGAGATGGTTATTTCCATAAAGTAAGAGACCTTGCATTAAAAGATGGTGAATTTGTACATGGTTAGCTAAAAGGATATTTGCATGAAGTCCTGATTTGTCGGCAAGTTTTTACAAACAAAGACGGAAGTATAGGTTCATTAGATTTAGTATGCAGTGATTTATCCCTAGATGGAAATGATATTATCCGTATTTATCAAAAACGATGGAATATTGAGGTTTATCATAAATCACTGAAGTCTATGCGAGCATAGCAAAATCACCTACCAGAAAGGTTAGAACTTAAAGTAATCATTTGTTTTTATCAATTTGTAGTGTATTGAAACTTGAACAATTAAAACTTAATCATCAAATGAATCATTTTGCTTTGAAAGCGAAGCTTTATCTAAAATCTTTGAAAGCAGCCTATTCTGAAATTTCCAGTTTTAAAATGGCTACTGCGTAACATCCTGTTGTTGCTGCATAACTCATAACTTCTCGATCACAGCAGTCTAAACTGAAGACAACCCTTACTTTTTCACCATTCCAACATTTGATTTCAAAGCCATCTGAACTCCACCTTTTATTTGACTCCGAAACAATGACTTTGCCCTCATGTGTACGATTATTTTGAAGTCGTTTAGGTCGAGTGAGAAGTAAATCATTCTGTTTCATGATGCGGTAACACTTCTATAGCCATTACTAGGGTGTTGGTCACAGATGTCTCGAATTATAAGCAATAGAGTGCACTCCATTTTGTTATATCTCGAACGAGAGGTCGGTTTAGGCTGCTTTAAGCGACGATAACGATTCGATCTCGCTACACCGAGTGTCAGCGCTATTTGTGTGTCGGGTATCATCTGGTGGTAATAAGGGCATATGCGATATGTACTTTTTTATCTGAGCAATCTCTAAAGCATCTTTGAGAATTTCTGCTTCGACGGTCTTTCGACCAAGCATTTGCTCAAGCTGTTTTACTTTTTTAATAGTGCATTGTAGTTTGAAACACTGACGACTTGATCATTGGCTTCCACGGCAGTTACTCCACCATCTTGCATAAGTTTCTTCCATTTAAACAGTAAACTTGGGGCAATACCATACTGTCTAGCAACAGAAGAAACGGATGATCCAGGTTGCATGGTCATAGCAACAAACTGTGCTTTTTGTTGACCTGTATAACGTCTACGACGTTGAGCCGATGTAATAACTTCAATACGTTCCATAAGACACTCCTTAACTCTAGTTCTATGCCTAGATCTTAATTTTGAGTGTCCGTTTTAATTGGGGGTTAATACACTCGTTTAGGAAGACGATACGAGAATCTCGTAAAACTGAATATGAACCCACTCGCATCTTTAGCGCCAGCAATAAAAGATATTGCATCTGCTCAGAAAACTAGCTTTGCTACAACCCAAGCAACATGGCGATTTCTGAATAATGAGCGTGTTTCTTTTAAGCAACTTAATCAGCCGATTGAGTCTTTGGCGATCAATGAACTCAAACGATCAAATCATGCCTTTGCTTTGGTTGCTCATAATTGGTCACAACTACAATATGTAAAACATAATCATAAAGAGAATCGATTTGAAAGAACACATGCTCATGACTTAAGTTATGAATTACAAAGCAGTTTATTGATCAATGCTGAAGATGGTATGCCCATAGCACCTATAGCGCAAACACTTACAGATGCTAAAGGTTGCTATTCCACCTTTTCAGAGCATTATAATTCTAAAGAAAAACATTTAGATTCATTAATGGAACAAATTGAGCATATTGAATCTCAGATGTTAGGGAAAAAACTTGTCCACATAATCGATCATCAAGGTGATTCAGTTGCTCATCTTCGGTTTATGCAACAACAGGATTATTTATATCTTATTCGAGGAAAAGAAGGTCATTTAGTTGAATATCAAGGGAAAAACTATAAAGTTCGTGAAGTTTCAGATCAGATGGTATTAAGTTCAGCACAAAAAGTTAACTATAAAGGACGAACAGAACAGCTATATGTGGGTGAAGCTGAAATTAAGATTACAAGAAATGCTAAACCTAAAAAAATAGATACAAACGGTAAAAGAATACCACCTCAAAAAGGTATTCCTTTAGATGTACGTTTGATCATTGCAGAAGTTCGAGACATCGATGGAAAAACACTTGCGCGCTGGACATTATTGAGCAATGTGCCTAGTGAAATAAAAATGTTTGAACTTGCTCAGTGGTATTATTGGCGTTGGAACATTGAAAGCTTCTTTAAACTGTTAAAACAGGCAGGTTATGATGTTGAATCATGGCTACAAACAACACCACAAGCCATCTTAAGACGTCTACTTATTTCCTGTATGGCCTGTGTTTTAACATGGCGAATTCAACGTAATAATGATGAGCAAAATACGAAAGTTAGAGTATTTTTAACGAGGATATCAGGAAGACAACAAAAGCGAGGTCGACGAGAAAGTGCACCTGCAATATTGGCAGGACTCTCGATCTTATTGAATACTCTTCAATTGCTATCAGAATATTCAATAGATGACTTAAAAAGTATGGCTGAAATTGCTTTGGGGTATCCATACAATGATGTGTAGATACCTATGCCTTTAAAGAGGGGGTTTTACGCTTAATTTGAGAAAAGATTGAGTAGTGGCAATTACCATATTTTAAGCTGGTGAAGATGTTGATATCATTACTTTTTATGTAATATTTTTTTTAAAACTTGATCAAGTTCATATAAGTCTTGATCACTAAATTCATCTATTTTTAACGAAACCTTTAATAGATTATGATCAAATTTAATATGGCCTGTTACCTTATTCTTATATTCAATAGGATGTATTATTAAATTTTTTATAGGTTGTTGTGTCTCTTCTGCCCTTAAAATTTTCTCAGCCATCAGTGCTAATTTAGTCTGTTCCACTTCTTTGCTTAATAGTCTTTTCCATGCGATTAACAGTGCTTTTTTAGCATGACTGTAATTACTTTGATGATCAGAAAGAAATTTTTTGACTGCCGTTGCTGCTGTACGAGATAGCAATGCAGGCTGTATTTCGAGGTCACGAATTAATTCAGGAGGTAATTTGCTAAATGATAGATATTTATACATATCTTCGCGATTCATACCCAATGATTTAGCAAGTTTCTGTTTGTTCTTTTTTAATTTTTCATCTAGAGAACTCAGTCCAATATAAATTTCATAGTCTGTTAAGTCTTCTCGTTTTAAGTTTTCTGCTAACGTTAATAGTGCTACATCCTCATCTGAAGCATCAATAATGATCACCTCAATGGTATTTTTTTTGAGGAACTGGTGTGCTTTTAAGCGTCGCTCACCTGCAATCAGTTCATATTTATCCTGAATACGTCTAACAGCAATAGGCTGTAATAAGCCTATTTCTTCAATTGATATTGCTAAATCTTCAATATCTTGTTGATTAAATATTTTTCGAGGTTGATTTGGGCTTGGTTGAATATCAATGATTTGTACATTACGACGTAATTCTTTGATATCACTCATATGCTCTTTTTGAGCTTGTTGATGTTTTTGGGTATTTTGCTGAAGACGTTGTGCTAACAATTCTTTGGTACTTGCCATATTATATTCTACCTACTTTATTCAACGCGACTAACAATCTCTTTGGCTAACTCTTGAAATGCTTTACGAACTTTAGCATTTTTGTCTACAACATTTAATGGTTGTTGTAAAATTGCAGCTTGATTCACTTTAGTGCTTAATGGAATGGTTGTTGTTAATAAAGAACCTACTTGATTTAATGCTTCTTCTCTAATTAACTTACACACATTTTGACGTTCATCATGCTTAATTAATAAGGCTCCTAACAGTACTATTTCTGGATTAATTCTGCGAATTTTAGTTAAATGATTAATTAAATCAGTCACACCATATAAACCATACTGAGACCCTGACTCAATTGGAATAATAACATGAGTCGCTGCAGCTAAAGCATTACTGGTTAAGATTTTTAAACTGGGCGGACAATCAATTAAAATAAAATCGTACAATCCTTCTAATAATGCTAATTGACGATCTAACTCTTCAGAAGGCCTTGGTGATTCATCTTTAAGTTTATCTTCAGTTTTACCAAGATTCAGTGATCCATAAATGAGTGAAACATTTTTGAAATTGGTTTCTTCTTGTAGTGCCTCAGATAAAAGATTTAAATCACCGATTAATAATTCAGCAGAGGTTGTTTCCATTTCGCTAGGATGCTGTAAACCGATATGTAAACTTGCATTGGCTTGAGGATCTAAGTCTATGACTAATACTTTATAATCTAATGCTGCCAGTTCTGAGGCTAAATGAACGACAGTAGTGGTTTTACCACATCCACCTTTATGATTTGCTACTGCAAGAATTTTAGTTGACTTATTTGTCATAAATAAACCTCATTTTAATGCTACTAATATAAATAAAATTGTAGCAACTTGCTACATTTTCATCATTTTAACGATATATATGTATAAATATATTTTAGCTACATTTATAATACGCTGATGTTATTTCTAAGAAACCTTAATAGGTTCTACTGACGTTTCATCAATTTTAACTTTGTTTTGATGATGAAATATATTTAAATGATCATCTTATAAATTTCATATTTTACAGTTCTAAGGGACTATTCGATATTGATTCTTTACTTTATGAATGAGATAAGTCGTGAGCTTTGATTCTAAATTAAATATATATATATATTTGGCAATTTTAATTGCAATATTGCTTATTATTTGTATTATCGCTCAAATTATTATCATTAAAAAAATTTTATATATAAATCAGAGTACTTTAGCCACATCATCACAAAAAACACCCAGTACGATGAAAGAAACTTCCACTTTAGCGATAAGTGATTCTAATATCGTGATTCTCGATGGTCCATTTGATATGAAAAATTACTACCATGATGCGGTACAAGCATTTTTATTTAATCAGCTTGAGAATGGGCTAAAGACAGATCATCTGGATAGTTCATTAAAAGCTCAGATACCACCATTACAGATGGAAAATAATATTATACTTAATGATTTATCTAAAAAAATCATCAGAATTGATCATCAAATACCGCGTATAGCACATTTTTCTGTGCAACATACGAAAGCGAAATTACAAGACTCAGTCGCTGGAAGATTTATAGCACAAAAAGATACAGTTGTGGAAACCGAAAATTATATTGTGGTACCTATCACAGAGTCTTATCCAGATCATCCTAGAACATCTATCGATTTAGTCGAATCAGCGAGTGAACAGCCTCTAGAATCAATTAACACCATAGCATCACCTGTTACAGAGTCTTATCCAGATCATCTGGTAACATCTATCGATTTAGTCGAATCAGCGAATGAACAGCCTCTAGAATCAGTTAACGCCATAGTATCGCCTGTTACAGAGTCTGATCCAGATCATCTAGTAACATCTATCGATTTAGTCGAATCAGCGAATGAACAGCCTCTAGAATCAGTTAACGCCATAGTATCGCCTGTTACAGAGTCTGATACAGATCATCTGGTAACATCTATCGATTTAGTCGAATCAGCGAATGAACAGCCTCTAGAATCAGTTAACGCCATAGTATCGCCTGTTACAGAGTCTGATCCAGATCATCTGGGAACATCTATCGATTTAGTCGAATCAGCGAGTAAACAGCCTCTAGAATCAGTTAACACCATAGCATCACCTGTTACAGAGTCTTATTCAGATAATAAGCCAGTATCTATAGACCTTATTAAATCTACGCCCATAGAGCTTCAACAACAAAGCATGATAGCGGAAGATTTAGCTGAATCTTCCGAAGTAGATCATGATATAAAAAATATTATGACGGCAACACAAAAATCTATAACGTCATCTGTAGTAGATAACATTGCATCAACTATGAGTTTAAAACCATGTATATCTTTATCACAACAACTTGAAAATGAAACGCTCGCTATTGAAAAAAAATTACCTCAAGTATCATCAGTGTTAAATCATCAAATGAAATCAACTGATTCAGATCTCTTGACGACTTCTTTAGCAAATGATCATTTATCTGTGATACCTGAATCAGCGTTTAAAATTGCTTTTGCGACATCAATGAAATCACAAGATACATTTAACTCATCTCAAGGGCAAACTAATGAAGAAGATTATGAACATTTGTTAATTAGACCGATAGATTTAAATTTTTCGAATGCTCAATCGTCATCGGATATTATTCAGGACGCTGATCGTCATGAAAAAAATTTAATTCAACCCACAAATTGTGTTGAGCAAGTCGCATTTGTCCGTCAAAAAGATGTGGCTATTGACTTGACTAAATTATCCAATGAAGAAAAAATATCCGATTTAGATTCTAAAAATCTTAAAGATCAAGTGTTAAAAGAAGATAAAACTGAAAAATCTGATCATTTAAATACAGATAAAGAATTAAATGTTAAAAAAATCTTGGACACATATCAGAAACTTACTAATATGTATAAATAATTACTTATATTTTAAAGGTCATTTATGAGTTTATCTAAAACTTCAATTCATATTGTTACGCAGGCAAAAGGTGGGGTAGGAAAATCATTTATTTCGAGATTACTGATCCAATACTTACGTGAACATATGAATGTTTTCTCTTTTGATGCAGATCCACTCAATGATGGGCTAGTGTCATTTAAGGGATTAAATGCACAAAAACTAGAGCTTAAAATGATTAATGGCAATTTAGACTCTCGTGCTTATTTTGATCCTCTATTTGAAACGATTTTATTAAATGATTGTTGTTTTTTAATTGATAGTGGCGCAAGTACACATATCAATTTTATTAATTATATTAAAGGGAGTGATATTTTAAATCTCTTTAAAGAAAATAATCGAGAAATATATTTCCATGTACCGCTTGCTGGTAATATCGATTTCCATGATTGTTATAAAGAGTTATTAAAGTTAGCAAGACTTTTTCCAAATAATAAGTTTATTATTTGGCAAAATGAATTTCATGGTGCATTAGACCAAGATTTTCATCAGGATGAAAATTTTAAGGTACTCTCCAATATTATTGGTGAAGTTAAATTAAATGATTTGCAATCATCTCCATTACTCTATGACTTAGAATTGATGAATAAGAAAAAATTTATCTTTAGTGAAGTCGATATGGATCAACAATACTTTGGTGCGATCATTAAACGTCGCTTGGAGTTATATAAAAAATCTATTTATAGTCAATTAGATAAAGTTTTTAATATGTAATTTTATTGCTTTGATTAAGTGACTGATATATTTTTATTTATTGAGCCGTAATTGATTGTTTAAACAACAAAATTTTACGGCTATAAAGAATCTATTTTTATAATAATATGGCTAAATATCATTTTAATCTTTGAGATCAAGCAAATTGCAATAGAACAATATAAAAACACACAATAGATATGATTTTCCAAAAATCCACTTAAGTGAATACAAAAGTGGGTTAAATATGTGAAGTAATTTATATATTAAACCATGATTTTATTTATATTTTTTGACAATATTTTTATAGCTATTGAGTACCTCATCAAGTGGTTGTGGTGAAAGATTGCTACTCTTCTCTTCAATATTTTGCTCAATATCGTCTACACCAGCATCTGTTTCTGTATGGTTATTGATAATTTCTAACCGGTTGACAGTGTGCTCTGCGATACTTTCCTCACAAAAAAAGTGATAACTGGTTTTTTTCCACATATATGGTTTAAAAAAATAGAGTAATTCACTATTTTTTATCAAATCTAAATTAATAGATAAATTTTGATTTATTGGTTTCATTTTATTTGCATACCAAGCGATTTTATTTAAACTATTCTATAATAAAAAATTATAATTGTCTTGATGTTAGAGTAATGCATCTTTATGGAATAAAAAAATTAAATTATTTTTTATTTAGCTATTTTTTAGTTTTTTCACCGATTAAATGTTGATTATTCAATTGAACTTAAAACGATAAGTGATCCTAGTCAAAGTAGTGACCGTGGGGTTTATGTCGAGTGCTTAATGCTGCTATTCATATTCTCAAAGTATGTAGACAAAAAATTAATGGCTGCTTAAAGCAGCCATTATGCTGATCAATGACATTATTACAGTCTATAGCGTTGAGTTTATCCTAAGTGTAATCATCATTGGTTTTTAAAGAAAGCTCGATAAGCTATGATTGTTTCATCATTAATCAGATCAATAATAACGAACAGACTAAAGTTTTTCGACAGTGGTAATTTTATCTGGAGTCATTAAGGCTTGATTTATATATAATTTTATTAATCTTTCGCGTGATCCAATTGATTTCTGATAATGGGTTGAATTGAGTAATAAGGATGCACCATAAGTTACGGTCCAGATATAAGATAAGTAATCTCTAATTGACATTGCACTATCGAGTGATTTTAAATATTCACTGGTCATATCTCTAATTTCAATAATACGTTCTTCTCTAATTTTATAGAGTTCTTCGAAAATTTCTTTAAGCTTCCGCTCATTGTTGGTTAAACGTTCTTCAATAACATGCAGCAAAATCGTTCGGTTTGAATTGAGCATATTATAGAGCATATATTGTGATACGTAGGTTTTAATATCATTATTATATTTTTTAGAAATTTCTAATAGCCGCTTTTCATTGACAATAATCAATTCTAAATATAATTGGTTTTTACTTTTAAAATGTTTGTAGATTGTTCCCTTTGCAATATCGAGTTCACTGGCCAATTCTCCTAAAGTAATATCTTGATTATTATCGAGTAATAAAATTTCAGCCATTGATAAAATTTGCTCTTTGCGCAATAGAAAATTTTGTTGGCGTATTGAACTCATAGTTTTTGTTCCATAAACATCGGAAAAACCTAATGACGAATATCGTCGAGAATTAAGTTTATCCTATTCCACAATCATATTGACTATACACCGAAACAGTCATAACTAAACAGCATTTTTAGATCGTGTTAAGTATATTCTGTATTCATGTGAAACATAATTTGTCAAGAAAGTTGAACTGAAGAGGTCAATAATGGGAAATAAAATTCCAATTTTAAAATTTTAAATGTATTGTTTTTACGTTCGAACAACAAAAATCTGCTGAGTGAAATTTGAAAACGACTGTTCTTTATCTACTGCTTCAACCCATCTGATATTAGGTTTTATTATGTCTATATCAACGTCATTATCTCTCTTAAAGTCTAAAAATATTCAATATAGTTATGCTGTTTTTAAGCAGTTCTATCGTGTAAAACCATATTTTAGATGATGTTGGAAAATTTAAGATAGGTCGTTATCGAATCAGCATTGATTGAAAGAATTTAATCTTAATGGTGTAAAACAAATCAATTTTGTCTTATGCCCATATATCTTAGTTAAAAACACTTTGCTCACCTGATGTGACAAAGAAAGGAAAGGAAAACACCATGCCAATTTATAATGCACCACTTAAAGATATGGAATTTATCCTTAATGATGTTTTTCAAGCAGAAACATTCTGGCAAGGCAATCAGGATCTTGCACATCTTGATATGGCAACGGCAAATGCAATTTTAGAAGAAATGGCTAAGTTCGCAAAGAATGTGATTCTTGATTTAAATCGTAGTGCAGATGAGTCTGGTGGTGCAGAATTTCATCAAGGTACAGTCACAACACCAGCAGGATTTAAAGAGGCATTTCGTCAATTTGCTGAAGGTGGATGGATTGGCTTAGGTGCAAATGAGGAATGGGGTGGTCAAGGCATGCCAAAAATGCTGACTGTTCTTGCAGATGAAATGATTTGGAGTACCAATCCTTCATTCATGCTATATCCTTTGTTAACTGTTGGTGCAGGCATGGCACTCAATGATCGTGCATCTCAACAGCAAAAAGAAACTTACTTACCTAAAATGTATACTGGTGAATGGTCAGGAACCATGTGTTTAACTGAACCACAGGCAGGTACCGATTTAGGAATCATTAAAACCAAAGCTGAACCAAATGCCGATGGATCATTTAATATTACTGGAACAAAAATCTTCATCACGAGTGGTGAACATGATTTATCTGAAAATATTATTCATCTGGTTTTGGCTAAAACACCAAATGCACCAGCAGGTTCACGTGGTATTTCACTCTTTATCGTACCGAAATTTTTGGTAAATGATGATGGTTCTTTAGGGGAACGAAATACGGTTTATGCAGGTTCTATTGAACATAAAATGGGAATTAAAGGCTCTGCAACTTGCGTAATGAATTTTGATGCTGCAAAAGGTTATATGGTCGGTCAAGAAAATGAAGGCTTGGCTGGTATGTTTGTAATGATGAACTATGAACGTTTATCGATGGGGATTCAAGGTATTGGTGCATCTGAGTATGCTTATCAAAACGCAGCTCAATATGCGACAGATCGTTTGCAAGGTCGTGCAGCGACTGGTGCAGAATCGCCAGAAAAGCCTGCTGATTCAATTTTAGTTCATGCAGATGTACGTCGTATGTTACTGAATGTTCGTGCCAATAACGAAGCATCACGTGCATTTGCCGTTTATGTGGGACAGCAACTGGATATTACAAAATATGCCACAGATGCAGAGCTTGTCCGTAAAGCGAATAACCGTGTTGCATTACTTACACCAATTGCTAAAGCCTATCTTACCGATACCGCTCTACAAGCGACTTTAGATGCACAGATGTGTTTTGGTGGTCATGGTTATATTCGTGAATGGGGAATGGAACAATGTATTCGAGATTTACGTATTGCACAAATTTATGAAGGGACAAATGGGGTACAGGCAATAGATTTAATTGGTCGAAAAACCATTAAGTGTCAAGGTGCTTTTATTGCAGAATATCTTGAAGAAATTCGTGAATTTGTAAATACTTTATCGGATAGTTTAACGATTAAAGCAACTACATTAATGGTATGTGATGAACTTGAAGCGTTAACTCAATTTATTATTGAGCAGGCAAAGCAAGATGCAAACTTAAGTAGTGCCGTTGCTGTTGATTATTTACATGCTGTTGGTTTACTTAGCTTTAGCTATATGTTTGCTCGAATTAGCCAAGCAGCGCAGTCAAAACCTGAACCATTCTTTCAAAATAAATTGATTTTAGGACAATATTTTATCAACAAAGTATTGGCAGATTTAGCTGCACGTAAACAACGTATTTATACCGGTGCACAATCAGTAATGCAATTATCTGAAGCGTATTTTACTGCTCAAGCTTAATTTACATATTGAATTGTTAACATAAATGGAACAACCCTAAGTGATAATAAATATGCTTAGGGTCTATAACACATAAAATAGGATGCTATAAAAATGATCGTAATTATTGATGCTGTTCGTACTGCCATGGGTGGTTTCCAAGGTTCACTTTCTTCTTGCCGTGCACCTGATTTAGGTGCTGCAGCAATTCAAGCTGTTGTTGAACGTGCTAAATTACAACCGACAGATATTGATGAAGTCATTATGGGCTGTGTATTACCAGCAGGTTTAAAACAAGGCCCTGCGCGTCAGGCAATGCGTCAAGCGGGATTACCTGATTCAACCGCAGCAACTACAATCAATAAAATTTGTGGTTCTGGAATGAAAGCAGTGATGCAAGCTGCAGATGCGATTAAAGCGGGTTCTGCAGAAATTATTGTCGCAGGTGGGATGGAATCGATGTCGAATGCACCTTACCTTTTAGAAAAAGCCCGTGCTGGCTATCGTATGGGACATGGCAAACTGGTCGATCATATGTTCCAAGAAGGTTTGGAAGATGCAGATACCGGATTATCTATGGGAATTTTGGCACAAGAAATGGCTGATAAAAAAGCCTATAGTCGTGAACAGCAAGATGCTTTTGCCATTGAATCATTAAGACGAGCAGTGAGTGCAATTGAGCAAGGTTGTTTTAAAGCAGAAATTGTTCCTATATCGATGACAACACGTCGAGGCGAGGTGACGGTCGATACTGATGAGCAACCTCTAAGTGCTAAACCAGAAAAAATTCCAACGTTACGTCCAGCATTTAAAAAAGATGGCACCATTACCGCAGCCAATGCCAGCTCAATTTCTGATGGTGCATCAGCACTATTAATTACTTCTACAGCAATTGCACAACAACGTGGCTTAGTACCACTGGCAAATATTGTGGCCTATGCATCGCATTCACAGCATCCATCTGAGTTTACCATTGCACCGATTGGTGCCATAGAAAAAGTATTGCAAAAGGCGGGCTGGTCTGCTGAAGAAGTTGATCTTTGGGAAATTAATGAAGCTTTTGCCATGGTTACGATGGCAGCAATTGATGGTTTTAACTTGGATGATAAAAAAGTTAATATTCACGGTGGTGCGTGTGCATTAGGACATCCTTTAGGCTCATCTGGTTCACGTATTATTGTGACTTTGCTACATGCTTTAAAACGTACAGGAGGTAAAAAAGGAATCGCAGCATTATGTATTGGTGGTGGTGAAGCAACAGCGATAGCGGTTGAACTTGTTTAATTCCTTTTTGAAATTTTGAGACTTATATTATGAATGATTTAGACCGCATTCGTTTACATTCTTTACGTGATAAAGTGGTATCGGCAGAACAAGCAATTACATTAATTCAAGATGGTGCAGTTGTTGGTTTAAGTGGTTTTGGGGGAGCAGGTGAAGCCAAAACAATACCATTGACTTTAGCGAATCATGCTGTTAATCATCCATTACGCATTACCTTGGTGACTGGCGCGAGTTTAGGTAATCGCATTGATGGTCGCTTAAATGAAGCAGGTGCAATTATACGTCGTTATCCTTACCAAGCAGATCCAGGATTAAGAAAATCGATTAATGCTGGTGAAGTTATGTATATTGATCAGCACTTATCTGAAATGGCCGATAATATTCGTCATCATAATTTACCTCAAATTAATGTTGCAGTAATTGCTGCAACAGCAATTACTGAAGACGGACTGATTATTCCAACCGGATCATGTGGTAATTCAGCCAATTTTATTGAAATGGCAGATCAGGTAATTATTGAAATTGACAATACTATTAATCCTATATTAGAGGGCGTACATGATATTTATATACCACAAAAGCGTCCGCATCGTGGCCCTATCCCTTTAGTTAAAGCTAGTGATCGTATTGGGACTATTGGTATTCCAGTAGATCCAGATAAAATTTCAGCCATTGTCTTTAATGATATTCCAGATAGTGCATTTGCTATGGATGAGCCAGATGCAGAAACGTTAGCAATTGCACAGCATTTGATTCAATTTTTTGAAGCAGAAGTTGCTGCTGGACGATTGCCTGAAAATTTAGGACCACTACAATCAGGTGTTGGATCAATTGCCAATGCAGTATTTTCTGGTTTCGAACATTCTAATTTTCATGATTTAGAAATGTATTCGGAAGTTTTACAAGATTGTACTTTCCAGTTAATTGATTCGGGGAAAATGAAATTTGCTTCAGGCAGTTCAATGACCTTAACAGATCCATGTTTTGCGCGTGTAATGAATAACTTTGATCAATATAAAGATAAAATTATGCTGCGCCCTCAGGAGATTTCAAATACACCTGAACTTATTCGTCGCTTAGGTATTATTGCGATTAATACAGCGTTGGAGTTTGATATCTACGGTAATGTAAATTCAACTCATGTTGCTGGCACGAAAATGATGAATGGTATTGGCGGTTCTGGTGATTTTACACGTCATGCTCATATTGCAATTTTTGTGACCAAATCTATTGCTAAGGGGGGAGCTATTTCATCTGTCGTCCCAATGGTCAGTCATACGGATCATACTGATCATGATGTTGATGTTTTAGTGACGGAGCAAGGTCTGGCAGATTTACGTGGTCTAGCACCTCGTGAACGCGCTCTCAAAGTGATCGAGCTATGTGCACATCCGAGTTATAAAGCTGAATTGCTCAGCTATTTTAACCGTGCTTGCCAACAGGGTGGGCAAACACCACATATTTTAAAAGAAGCATTATCATGGCATGCTAATTTTGAAGATACTGGCCGTATGAAAAGTGCGTAATTGTTAAAAGATGAATCAGTTTTTTGTGTAGCAAATTGCTACAGTTTATCTGATATTAAGTCAATTAAAGATTGGGCGATATAAACTGCACCCTGAAAGTTGGATGCTTTTAGTCTAATTTTCAGGGTGCAGTTCATTTGTGCCCAGTTCTAAAGTGTGTTCGCATTGTGGTTACACAGCCGAGAAAATGCCCTTACCTATTCGTTGGTGGACATGTAAAGATTGTGACACGGTACATGACAGAGATGTCAATGCAGCCGTGAATATCCGCAACTTTGCATTAGCCGATGTACTGGGACGCAGTACGGTATAAAGAGTTCCTACATTGCGATATTTGTCGGTGCAAGTGCAATGTCGAAAGGTACAGATTCTAAATATGTACAGATCGTAAAGACTCCCCCACTATAACGGCTTGCCGTTTAGTGGTGGGAGTAGGTCAAAAGGGTGAGTTTATGCAACGCAATTTGGACTGGATTTATTAGCACAACCAGGATTAAAGACCTTGGTTGCAGAAGTTTTTGCCCCTGATCAGCAGATTGAGCGTAATGATTGGCACAAACTTGAAAAAATTGTCCGTGAGACTTGTAAAACGACATATCATCCCGTTGGAACATGTCGTATGGGACAAAGTCCATATAATTCAGTGGTAGATACTCACTTAAAAGTACATGGCATTAAAAAGTTAAGAGTAATTGATTGTTCAGTATTTCCGACATTACCAAGTGCTAATACCAATGCTCCAACAGTTGCTATTGCTGAAAAAGCAGTTGATATGCTCATGAACGATTGATAACCTGTTTACCTGCTTCTAGATTATCCGCCTAAGGTTTCTGTCTACCAGTGAAAGAAGACTCCACCCGACAGTCAGGGTGGAGGTAAATTTCAGGTATTTCAGCCCTGCTGATTTTGAATATATTGTTTGATTATTTTCAAAGGCGCACCACCACAACTTGAAGCAAAGTAACTTGGCGATCATAAAGAGCCACCCCAGAGTTTGTTTTTAATTTCAAGAAATTCTTTTCTAATATGGCGACTAGATACACCTTTTAAGCTATTCACCAAATTTGAAACAGCAACTTTTGGAGGGTAGTTAATTAGCAAGTGAACATGATCATCTTCACCATTAAATTCAATTAATTCAGCTTCAAAATCAGCACACACTTTCTCAAACATGCTTTTCATGGCGTTAAGCATATCTTTGGTGAAAACATTTTTTCGATACTTGGTTACAAAGACCAAGTGAACGTGCATATTAAAAACACAATGACGACCTGATCTTATTTCTTGATTTTCCATAATAGACCAATTAGCATCTGAGGTAAATTTTGTTTGGAACTATGTGAATGATTTGAGTTTTAAACACCTAAAAAGAACAGATCAATTCTTCTCAGCCTACGATATTGACAAATACACAAAAGGCACATCAAAAGAATGTGGTTTGCACAGTCAAACCATTCAGGCTATTTCTGCTGAATTAGTCACTCGTAGAAAGCAATTTAAAAAAGCAAAGCTGAATTGGCGTGTTAGTAACAAGAAGTCAGCAAGAAGATCACTTGGATGGATACCATTCAAGAAAGTAGGAATAAAATATGCTGATGGATATGTTGAGTATAACAAGCAAAAAATCAAAATATGGGATAGCTACGGCTTAAGCAAATACAGCGTTAAAACAGGCTCATTTGTTGAGGACAGTCGTGGGCGTTGGTACGTGTGCCTTGTTGTTGATTCACCTAAACAAGATAAACCAAGTGCAACTGCAGCTAAATCAATTGGTATTGATCTAGGCTTAAAGGATGTTGCTACCTGTTCTGATGGTACAGTGATTTCAAACCCTAAATTCTATCGAAAATATGAGCAGAAATTAGGTCTTGCTCAACGAACAAAGAATAAAAAACGTGTACGTGCATTACACGCCAAAATTGCAAATTGTCGTAAAGACCATTTGCATAAAGCAAGCACAAAGCTTGTTAAAGAAAATGCACTCATTGTTGTTGGCAACCTGAGTGCTAAAAAACTTGTAAAAACTAAAATGGCTAAATCTGTTTTAGATACAGGGTTTTCAGCATTCAAAACAATGCTCAAGTATAAATGCGAGAACGCCCTTGCGTAGCAGTGCTACTTGTATCTTGATTGATATAGTGATTAGCTACCACTATACGCAAATTGTAGAGTTTGGAGTGCTGCTAAAATCTTAAATTTGAACCTGAGATAAAACCTACAATTTGCCCTTATCCCTCATACAACTCTGAACGGTAACTAAGCACTTTGATGCTGTATTCACAAGGTAAGATGATGGTTAATGGGATAAAAATCATAGCTTAAACTCAAGGAATATCACTATGATTATGCTAGGTATTGATGTCAGTAAAACCAAAATAGATTGTTGCATTTTCCCTCAAGGTTTGACTGGAAAAAGAAAAAATAAAATATTTACTAATACAGAAAGTGGCTTTGGCAGTCTGCTCAAATGGCTCATCACTCTTAAAATTGAACCTGATCAAGTGACAGCAATCATGGAAGCGACTTCGGTTTATCATGAGAATTTGGGATATTATCTATATGATGCAGGTGTAAAGGTTTGTGTGGCTAATCCTTCACGAGTAAGAGCCTTTGCCAAAGGCATGTCCATGCTAAATAAAACGGATAAAGCTGATAGTGAAGCTCTTTCACGTTATGGTTACACCGCAAAGTTAATCATATGGCAGCCTGAACCTGAAAATGTCAGATTATTAAAAGCTTTACTAGGCAGACGAGATATCTATCTAGGTAGTCTATTGCAGGAAAAGAATCGACTTGAAAAGGCGCAGTCCACTCATACCTCCGTTGTTGTGATTAAATTATTTGAAGAGAATATTGAGTATTTAAATCAGCAACTTGAACATATTGATAAGTTAATAAATAATCACATAGATCAAGATCCAACATTGAAACAGGATTTGAAATTACTGCAAACTATTCCTTCAATCGGTGAACGATCAGGCTTATTACTGTTGGGGTTATTTCATTCGCACAAGTTTGAAAAAGCAAGTCAAGCTGCTGCATATGTAGGTTTGGTTCCAGTACATCAGTTGTCTGGCAGTTCAGTCAACAAGCAAAGTCACTTATCAAAAGCAGGTGACAGTAAAATACGCTCAGTATTGTATATGTCGGCATTAACAGCGATTAAATATAATCCACACATTGAAGCTTTATATCAACGATTATTAAGCCAGGGTAAAAATAAAATGTGTGCTTTAGGTGCTGCAATGCGCAAGCTTATACATCTGTGTTATGGCGTTTTAAAACATCAGACTGCCTATCAAAGAGATTATTTAGTGGTCGAATAATCTCAAAACCTGATTGACTACCAAGACGGTATCTCATGTTTGAGGAAGTCAACGAAAGTTTCACAACCCAAATGTGTTCGTGCTGTGGTGAGATCACCGCAAGCAGTCCGAAAGGTAGAGCAGATTTGCGAATAAGAGTATGGGAATGTGAAAACTGCTTAAGTTCCAATCAACGGGATTTAAATCGTGCTAAGAACATACTTGCGCTTGGGCTTAAGCGTCTAACAGTAGGAATCACCTCCATTTTAGGGAGGTGAGGAAGTCAAAGTGGATCGCAGTCTCGTTGATTGGATAAATTGATTTCAATCAAAAGTGATGAGTCATGTTCAGGAAAAAGGCAAACTAAGGTGTTTCACCTTGTTGCAAACGTTGCTGAATATCATCCAGAACCTGTGGTAAATCAGCTATAGTATCAATAATATAGTGTGCGCCAGAAGTTTGCATTTTTGTATAAGCCTTGGTTTTTAACGTGTGCTGTTCTAATTCAGAACAGCTGATCCATTCTGGATAACTTAAACCCACCTCGTTACCACTCACAGCCAAGGCGACTGTCCAGCATCCAGCATTTAAGCCTTCTTCAATGCCCACAACAGTATCATCGACTTTAACCACGGCTTTAATGTCTGATACCTCCAGTGCAATTAAATTCTTCCATAGCATTTCTGGATATGGTCGTCCATGTTTTACATCACTGGCTGTAATAATACAATCTGGTATATAGCCTTGCGCTGCTGCATCTTGAACTAATTGCTCAATCATCATCGCTGCATATCCTGTATTACTGCCGATTTTAGCACCACGATCACGAATATCTTTAAATACAGCTACTGCACCGGGAATCAGCTGTGAACATTGTGGAATCGTCTTAAGTTGATAGGGAATAAAATCTTGATATAAACGATCAATATCTGCCTCAGTAACAGCACGATCATATATGGCTTGCCAAGCTGCTGCGACTCGAGGCATATTGAGAACTGCTGCAATATGATCGCGTTTTTCTAAACCCATTGGTGCTCTGGCCTCATCGATACTAATCGTCACATGATTATCGGCAAACAGTGCCATAAAAGCCAGAATCGGTGCACGAGAACCAAAATCTACGGTTGTTCCAGCCCAATCAAAAATAACGGCTTGTAATACGGTATTAGTCGTGGTCATGATATTGTCCTAAAATATTTATTTATTGAGTAATGCATCTATTTAATGCTGGCAGTAGGCTGTCATAGCGGTAACAAGACGTTGAATATCCTCTAGATAAACTTCACCAATATTGCCTATTCGAAAACAGTCGAGATCGGTCACTTTACCTGGATAAATCACAAAACCAGCTTGTTTTAAATTGTTGTATAACGTCATAAAATTAAACTGATGATCTTTTGGGTATAAAAATGTCGTAATTACTGGGGATTGGGCACTATCAGCAGGTAAAACCAGTTCAAAACCCAATGCTTGCATACCAATAGACAATTGTTGCTGATTACGAGCATAACGTTGATAACGTGCCGCAATTCCACCTTCTTGTTCGAGCTCTAAGAGTGCTTGATAAAA
This sequence comes from Acinetobacter sp. SAAs474, assembly GCF_032823475.1. Classification (NCBI taxonomy): domain Bacteria; kingdom Pseudomonadati; phylum Pseudomonadota; class Gammaproteobacteria; order Moraxellales; family Moraxellaceae; genus Acinetobacter; species Acinetobacter sp. SAAs474. The sequence continues at coordinate 34,673 of NZ_CP127913.1, read as the reverse complement.
AGCACGAACCACATGTGTAGGAGAAGTAAAACGCCATTTACCCGCGTGCTGTTCCATGGTATGCCATTGATCATATAGGTCTAAACTTACAGAGCGTGCTAGTCCCCGACATGCTTGTAATTGATGACGTTTGGCAATAATAAAACCAAAGCCAGGTACACCTTGAATACATTTATTGGCACTTGAAATAAGAAAATCGATATCTAGTTGGGCGATATCCATAGGGATTCCACCAAATGAACTCATGGCATCAACAATCCACACTTTTTGTGCCGCTTTTACGCGTTGGCCAATTTCTTGAATAGGATTTAATAAGCCTGTCGTTGTTTCACAATGTACGCAAGCAACATGAGTAATATCCTGATCTAATAAAGCTGTTTCTATTTCTGATAAAACGGGTGTCTGTGTTTCAGGATAACGTAACTCCACGACGTCAATATTTAAACGATGTGCCATTTGCACCATACGCGCGCCATAAGCACCATTATTAATAATTAAAATTTTTCCAGTCGGTGCTATTGCCGATCCTAAAACTGCTTCTACTGAAAAACTGCCACTACCTTGCATTAAAACAGCACTATAGTCTTCAGTTTGCTCTGTGGCTAAAGCAACCAGTCGTTGTCGAATTTCCTCTACCAAATCATTATATTCTTTGTCCCATGTACACCAATCCCGTTGCATAACACGACGGACATTTTTCGAGGTTGATAGTGGACCTGGTGTAAGCAATATATATGGGTTATCAAGTTCAATTTGGGCATTCATAACAAGATCACTTTTGAATAGATTAAATGTAGTATAAATCAATCTGGTTTAAACCAGATGACATTATGCTTATAAAATATACGTTTCTAATATTTCTTTCATAAAACCTGCACCAGTTGTCATTCCTTTTCCAGCAATGGCACTAATCAAGAAAATATGAGGTTCAACTTCAATCACACTGGCTAAGTGATCTGGATGAGTTAAATAGTAACCATTCCAACGTGATGTGATTTTGGGCAACATGAGGCCCATTTTTTGCTGGCAATATTGCCAAATAAACTGATTGATTTCTTCTCGTTGATTAAACTGTTTGGCTTGATCAAGTGTCCGGTATTCATGGCTATCCCCTAAAATAAGTTGGCCATACTGATTCTGTTTGACTAAAATGTGCAGTCCATAATCCTTCACCACGCCTTGTTGTGATTCAGCAATTAATGCGCTATGACTAGGACAAATTTCAAAAGCAGGATAACGTGAGATTGATAAGCCCGAATATAAAGAGGCATGGAGAGAATACCGCAGTGGTTCCGTCAGCATCATTTGTAAACTGCAACGCAATAGTCCTAATTTTTTTAATACCTCTGGATAAAGAATCTGACTGATCTCACCATGGCAAATAAAGATTTTTGCTGCTGTATAGCATTGACCAGATGCCAGCTGAATGACTGCCTTACCTTGTTCTGAACGTGTTTGAATCACACATGCATTGTGATAAATCTTGACACCTAATTGCTGTGCATAATCTAATAAGCGATCAGTGATAAGCTCAGGCTCAACGGAATAATCTGCGTGAAACAATAATCCACCACGAATACCAGCATTTACATTTAAATAAGGACAACGTTGTCTTAATTGCTGTTGATTCAATAAAGTCACGGCAATCGCATAATCAGGCGCAACTTGAGAAAATTCATGAAGCACTTGCCATTCTAATTCTGTGTTGGCCAAATACACGCCATCCCGTTGCTGGAAAGAAATATCTTGTTGATTTTGGATACGTTGATAAAATTGGCAAGTTTCCAATGCATATTGCCGCCATTTTGTATCAGGGCGGGTTAAGGTTGAGATACCAACCATACCGAAATTACGTCGTGTAGCACCAATTGCGTGTGGATCTTTTTCAAAAAGACAAACCCTTAAGCCTTGCTCTGCAGCTTGAATTGCTGCAGATAAACCTAAAATTCCAGCTCCAACTACAATCAGATCTGTATCTATCCTGTTCATATTGATATTCCATATTGGGTTATTTTAAACATGTGTTAGTCCCTAGTCTGCCTAAGCAAACCATTGATAAAAGTTATTGTTTAAGGTGTTAAATCTTAATGGTAGGGTTCACGCCAGCGTTGGCTAGATTGCAGCATTTTTCGTGTTAAGCACCAATGTAATAATTTAATGCCACAAGACGTTGCTAGAATTAAAATGCTCATTGCAACGGCAGCCACAGTATCGCCAGCATCATCCATATTAAGTACCGCAATAGAGGCAAGACTTGTTTCTGGTGAATATAAGAAAATTGCTGCAGAAACAGTGGTCATGGCATTGACAAATAAATACACTGATACGTCGCATAATGCAGGTAAAGTCAACGGAAAATAGACTTTTCTTAACATGTTCCAATGAGAAATATTCAGGCTTTGAGCTGCATGATCTAATTGATCTGGAATTTGTTGAATGGCATGACTAAAGGTTAAATGTGGGACGCTATAATAGTGAATTATCGTAGAGAGCACCAATAATGTCATACCGCCATATAGTATCGATAACGGATTTTCTGGTTGGTTAAAAAATAAAATATAGCCAATTCCTAATACTAATCCGGGTACAGCTAAAGGCAATAAGGCTAACATTTGCACATAGTTTTTAAGTAGGGGATGTGCTTTAAAACGTGTTGTAAATAAAGCAATGATAAAAATCATACTGGTACCGATTATACTGGTCCAGAATGCCAATTTTAAGGAATTAAAATAGCTAGGCCAACCGCCACCATCGACATAATCAAAGCGATAATGGCTGAATGTCAAAGATAAGTCATAAGGCCAATAACGAATAAAAGATGCAAGAAATGCGGTGATAATGATTAATAAAATTGCTGTGGCAACAATACTACAAAATACGGTAAATAATGTTTCAAGCTTGTGATTTTTTGCAATATAGTAAGGCTGGGTCTGTGAAGATTGAGTATGTTGTTGACGATGCCGTTGATAACGATCAATCATAAAAGCCAACAGTGCTGGGCATAATAGCAATATTGAAATGACCGCACCCATACTGATATTTTGTTGGCCAATAATTTGTTTATATACATCCAAAGCCATCATATTAAATGATCCACCAATAACTTTGGGAATACTAAAATCAGTGATGACATAGGTGAATGCCACTAAACATGCACTAATTAAGCCATAGCGTATTGCAGGTAAAATCACTACAAATTGAGTTTGCCAAGGCGTTTTACCCAATGCATACGCAGCCTCAATTAAACGTTGATCAATATTACGAAAAGCCGTACTCATTAACATGACCATGGCAGGGAATAACCAAAAACAATAACTAATTAATATTCCTAAAGGACCATAAATTTCTAAGCTACCCAAAAGATCTTTAAAAACACCTTGCTGACCAAATAAATAAATTAAAGCCAATGCCGGTAAAATCGCAGGTGCTAAAATGGGTAAAAAAGCCACTGTTTTGAAAAATGCTTTTGCTTTCATCTGCGTATTGATCAAGGCAAATGCATATATGCTTGCCAATATTACCGTGATTAGTGTTGCGGATAATGCAATAGATAATGAATGAAAAATAGATGAAATTAAGGCAGGGTTAGAAAAATAAATTTTAAAATTTTCTAAACCAATAAACTGTTGATTTTCATCTAAAAATGCACTTTGTAATAATATTAAAAGGGGGACAATTAAACATAAGGTCAGAAAAAATGCTGCAAAACACAACACCATACTTGATCCTAACGCATAACGTGGCCTTTGATATATTTTATGTTTAAGTACAGCACTTGCCGTGGTTGAATTTAACATCTTGCACGTCCTTGCATATCAAAAATATGCAATGCATTGCATGGGATTTGTAACCACATTTCATCTGCTAAAGTAGAAAAGTATTGATTTTCAATATCAACTTGTAAGATTAAAGCTGATGTTGTGGCCTGATCATGGGTGTGTAAGGTACAAAATAAGCGACGTTTTGCACCCAAAAATTCCATACTTAAAATACGTACAGCGAGGTTTAATTTTCCACTTTGTTGTTGATTTTCAAATAAAAGTTGAGCGCTTTCTGGATGAAATGCGATTTCTAGACGTTCTTGCTGTGCAAATTGTATTCCCGGCATGTCGAGATGATAGTCTTGTGCAATATTCAAACGATGTTTATCCACCGCAATCGCATCTATAAAATTCATGCTACCAATGAAGTTTGCGACAAAGCGTGTTTGCGGCTGATAATAGATATTATGCGGTGTATCCAATTGTTCAATTACACCTTGATTCATGACGGCTACACGATCTGAAATACTCAGTGCTTCTTCTTGATCATGTGTCACCATAATCACGGGAAGGTTTAACTGACGCTGAATCATGCGAATTTTTTGACGTAAATTTAGACGTACTAAAGCATCCAAAGCGGATAGTGGTTCGTCTAGTAATAAAATATCAGGTTGAGGTGCAATAGCACGTGCCAAAGCCACACGCTGTTGTTGACCGCCAGAAAGTTGATTAGGATAATGATTGTTCAGATGTGGTAATTCTATCAGTTGTAATAGTTCATTAACTCGTGCTGTAATCTGTTGCTTAGACCAATTTTTTTTATCTAGACCAAATGCAATATTCTCCGCCACTGTAAAATTGGGAAATAAAGCGTAATTTTGAAAAACTAAACCACATTGACGCTTGGCTGTTGCCAATTGAGTAATATCACGTTGTTGTTTAATTATTCGACCATAATCCGGTTGTTCCAATCCAGCAATAATACGTAATAATGTGGTTTTTCCGCAGCCAGATGGACCTAAAAAACTAACGAACTCACCTTCTTTTAAGGCTAAATTAATATGTTTTAAAACGGTACTTTGTGCAAAAGATTTCTGTACATCAATAACTTCAAGAATCGTTTTTGCCTGATGAGTTGAGTAGCTTTTTAATGTAGAAAGTAAATGTCCTGCAGAAAGATTAGTCATTTTTTCTGGCAAGACTTGTTGTAAGTGAAGTGGAATTTGCATAATGTGCCTAAATAGAGTGATATCATCGGGTTTAAAATGATTTACAGCTTAGTGTTCGAACTGTGCTGACCATTGTTTTAAAATTTTTTCACGCTGTGTTGCTGCCCAATAAAAATTATGTTTGATTAATTTTGTCGATAAATTTTGATCAAAGTCAGGGTTCGGGCTAGTGACTTTTTGATGTGCCACAATGGGAAAATTATGTGCATAGACTTGATTGGCAGACTGACTGACAGTCCAATCAATAAATTTTTGTGCGCTGGTGAGTTTTTTTGTGCCTTTAATAATGGCTGATGCTTCCATTTCCCAGCCTAATCCCTCTTTAGGATAAATAATTTCAAGTGGTGCGCCACGTGCTTTTAATTTATAACCAGGATAACCAAATGAAATTCCGATTAAGGTTTCACCTTGTGCCGCCATTTTACAGGGCTTAGATCCAGAATGAACATACTGAGTAATGTTTTGATCTAAAGCACGCATATAATTCCATGCTTGTTGTTCGCCAAAAAGCTGCATCCATGCAGTTACATCTAAATAACCCGTTCCACTAGAAACAGGATTTGGCATGACAATCATGCCTTTATAGATTGGTAAGGTTAAATCTTTCCAACTGCGTGGTATTGGGAGATTTTTCTTTTTTAGTTCAAAGGTATTTACACAAATGGCAGATTCCCACGCGGTCATACCAGTCCAAGTCGGAATATCTTTTTGACTATAAAAATCTGTTTTAAGTTGTTCAATATACTTTGGTTTGTAGGGTTGCAGCATATTGTTTTGTTCCATCATCAATATACTGGTTAAAGCAACACCCATGACCACATCGGCTTGCGGATTTTTTTGTTCAGCCAATAATTTTGCGGTAATTACTCCTGTAGAATCTCGTACCCATCTTACTTTTAATTCTGGATAAGCTTGTCGTAATGCCCATTTATAACGTTGTAGTTGATCGGCTTCTACAGCGGTATAGACGGTAATTTGCTCATTTTCGCCGACAGTCGATTTGGTGCTACATCCAACGCTTATCCATGCAGACAATGCACTGCTTGCGAGCAAAGCGATAGGCTTTTTTTGCTGATTTAAATACTGACGCATCTGACATTCCTAATGAATGCAATTCTTGGATAGATGCTATTTCAACAAAAATTTATGACAATTTGATTAATCTGGTTTAAACCAGATTAAACTAAAAAGCACAGTAAAATGATTAAGATATCGTATTGTTTTGTGCCTCAAAATGTAAATCAAGGACATCATGTAACCAGTATTCCTGATCAACATCGGTAATCATGCCATTTTGATCGCGGTTGGTACGACAAATATATAAGCCCATACTGCCGACATTGACATGTAATGCTTTTGCCTGTTGTTCAGAAAATGCGGTTGGATATAAATTAATATGGGCACGTGTTAATTGACGTTGATATTTTGTTGCCATTAATAGCGTAATAGAGTCTTGTAAGTTTTGTGTTAGAAAGTGTGGGAAAAGTTTTGCATTAATTCTTAAATGTTCAACGACAGCAGGACGACCATTAATACTTCTACGACGCCAAATTGAATAAACCTCATCACCGACATCAATATGAAGGTGTGCTGCGTCCCATTCTGTCGCTGCGACAGATTCGGCAGAAATTAGTTCGGTTGCAGGAATTCCTCCTTGCTCTTGAACATATTGATTAAAACTTTTTGTTGATTGTAAATGGTAAATAATACGTGGTGCGCGAACAAACCATCCTCGACGATCTAAACGATAAATAAGACCATCCATTTCTAAAGCCAGCAGAGCTTCTCTTACTGCAACACGTGTGGTTGAAAATTGTTCACTTAAGAGCCGTTCGGAAGGTAATTTCATCTGTTGAGTCAATTGTCCGGATTCTATTTGATGTGCAATTGCGTCACGTATTGCAATATATTTAGGAATGCGTTGTGAAAGGATCGTCAAATCAGACATAAATATAATGTTCTTAAAAATAAAATGACTATACTAACCGATCATGACACTGACTTGACATATTATCGGTATCTTGACACCTGTTAGATAGTGATTATTTTTCCATCAAAAAACCATAATAATCGATAATTTGACAATAACTTCTTATATTTTTAAATCCGGCATTAATCATATAATCCTGAAACTCTTCAATATCAAGCAATTGAAAATCATCTTTTAAACGATCAAGCATTTTTTGACTTTGCTGTTGGCTTAAACCGATGTGTTGAACCAAATGCTGTATAACCGTTAATGTTTGTGGATCAGGTGCCAACATTAAATCATAGGTCAACAAGTAACCTGAAGTTTTTAGTTGGTTGAAAATTGCCTGATAAAATTTGGCTTTATGTTCATATGCAATAAAGTGTCCAACCAAAATCGTAATCGCTGCATCAAACTGTGCGGTTAATGGAATATCACAAATATCTGCATGAATAAATTCAACACGATTTTGATCGTTCAATAGATTATGTTGAGCTTGTTGCAACATCGTTAAGGAAGTATCAACAGCTGTAAAAGTCCAATTCGGATGCTGTTGTAATAAATAACTTAATTCATATCCAGTACCACAACCGACCACTAAAATATGTGCAGACTGTGTTAAGTATGTGGTTAAAATGGCATTGATTTGTTGATGAACCAATTCATAACCTGGAATTAATTTTCGAATATGATCATCATACCTTTCGACCACTACTTTATTTTGAAAATCTTTTGCCATAATCGAGGCTCTCACTTTAGTCAAAATATACTGTCGTATTAGATCTAACTCTAATCATCATTAGATAAGTCATTACATGACATGATTCAAAGCATACAAAATAGATTACTACGGATAAGTTTAACTCATCCGTAGTTTTATATTTCAGTTTAAGCACTCTGTTGCAGATTTAATTGCTTTTGCATAAATTCTTGTAACTTAAACTTTTGTGTTTTTCCAGAAGCTGTCATTGGAAATTCGGTTAAAAATTGAACATATTTAGGAACTTTATTATGAGAAATATGCTCTATACAAAACTGACGAATTTCCTCAGCAGTACATTGATGATGTTCATGTAAAATAATACAAGCACAGAGTTCTTCACCGTATTTTGGATCAGGCACTCCGACGACTTGTACTTCGCATACTGCTGGATGAATGTATAGAAAGTCCTCTATTTCTTTAGGAAATAAATTTTCTCCACCACGGATCACCATATCTTTAATACGACCTTTGATTTGAATATAGCCAGCTTGATCCATCTCAGCAATATCACCTGTGTGCATCCATCGTGCATGGTCAATCACTTCATGACTTTTATCATGATCTTCCCAATAACCTAGCATTACTGAATAGCCTCGTACACAAAGCTCTCCAAGCTGACCACGTGGTACAACACGTCCACATTCATCAATAATTTTCACTTCAAGATGTGGATGAACACGACCAACCGTGGTAACACGTTGTTCGATGGAGTCATCGGTTGAACTTTGTGCACTGACCGGTGCTGTTTCTGTCATGCCATAACAAATGGTAATTTCTGCCATATGCATACGGTCCATCACACGTTGCATAATCTCTTTAGGGCATGGGCTTCCAGCCATAATGCCCGTTCTTAAGCTTGATAAATCAAAATCATTAAATTGTTCATGCTCTAAGATGGCAATAAACATGGTTGGAACACCGTAAGCGGCAGTACATTTTTCTTGCTCAATTGCCTTTAAGGTATCTAAGGCATTAAAAACAAAGGATGGATAAACCATTGTTGAACCATGGGTAATACAGGCCAGATTCCCCATCACCATACCAAAACAATGAAAAAGTGGTACTGAAATACAGACACGATCTTGGGGCTGAAGATGAATAGATTCGCCAACAAAATAGCCATTATTGAGAATATTATTATGTGTCAACATAGTTCCTTTAGGACTTCCAGTTGTCCCAGAGGTAAATTGAATATTGATGGTATCATCGAATTGTAGCTGGCTGGCTTGCTGTTGTAGGCACTCTAGTTCAGCCAAACTTGGTGCAGTCAGTAAATCACTAAACCGATATATCCCTTGATGTTGTTGCGAATCAATCTGAATCACATATTTTAAGTGGGGAAGTTTAGCTGCAGCCAAAATTTTATGATCAGCGTATTCAATCTCTGGTGCTATTTTTTTTAAAGTCTCCAAATAGTTGCTGCTTTTAAATTGTGATGCAATCACCACCCCTTTGCAGGATACTTTATTTAGAACATATTCTAATTCATTACGCTTATAGGCTGGATTTAAATTCACCAAAATAATCCCAGCTTTAAATGCAGCAAATTGAGTAATGGTCCATTCGACGCAATTGGGGGACCAAATCGCCAAACGATCGCCTTTTTCAAAACCCAATTTAAGTAAGCTACAGGCAAAAGCATTGACCTGTTGCTGTAGCTCCCGATAACTTAACCGTATCGCTTGATGTACACTCACAATTGCATCGTGATCAGCATACTGTTGGCATGCCTGATCAAATTTTTCGCCAATCGTCATGCCTAATAAAGGTTGGCTACTGGCGCCATATGCATAACTTAACTGTACTGGCTGCATCGAAACACTCCTTGATTCTTTGTAATTTTGATTATTACACTATTGTTTTTACCGATGACGACCTTGTCAACTTTGCCCTTGTTGAATCAATACACGCTCTAAATATCTCCTTTTAATTCATTAGTTAATTACTGCATTAACACAAAAGTCGGCAATTTGTTTGACAAAATAGTCCTTATTTTTTTGATCAAACATCACATCACGAGAAGGATTTAATGGTTCAATCACCACATAGGTCATTGCACCAACCACCCCTAAAGCTGCGGTATTTAAATCCTCAAACTCAAATTCACCATTAGTTTTTCCTTCCGCTAGAATTTCTTTAATACTTTGTTTGATGAGTTGCTTACTGCGAAATCTTTCATGTTCAATTTCGGGATCAGTGGGTTCAAACATCAATGAATAAGCAAGTTGTGGGCTATTCATGGCACGCTTGACAAAAGTTGTAACAGATTTTTTCAATTTCTGTTTTGCCGATAAATCTAAACCACTAATGTGATTAATAATACGAATCTCATAACGAATAGCTTCCGACAATACTTCAATTAAGATCTGGCTTTTGTTTTTAAAGTAGCGATACACCAAACCACTCGAAACGCCCGCACGGTCAGCAATTGCTTGGACTGATGCCTCTTTAAAACCGCCCTGAGCAATTAATTCACGTGCAGATTGTAAAATCGCTAAACGATTTTGTTCCATGCGTTCTTGCATCAATGATGATCTTTTATAACTCATATTTGTATTCTCAGCTAGATAAAATGAATTGTAAATCATTTTGTGAATTTAAGTTCACTTTTTTCAATTTTCGTTGTATGTTGGAAAGCAGGTACCCACATGTACTTTTGGAAACAACAAATATAACCTCAAATTGGATGAAGAAATGAATTTACAAAGCCTGAATTTTGGTTTGGATGAAACATTGGTCACCTTACGTGATTCAATTGCAGTATTTTGTGCAAAGGAAATTGCACCTATTGCACAGCAAGTTGACCAAGATAATAAATTTCCTGCACAGCTTTGGAAAAAATTCGGTGATATGGGCCTACTTGGATTAACAGTAAGTGAGGAATATGGTGGTACTAATCTTGGTTATTTGGCCCATATTATTGCGATGCAAGAAATTTCACGTGCTTCTGCAGCAATTGGATTGTCTTATGGCGCACATTCCAATCTTTGCGTTAACCAAATTAACCGCAATGGTAGCACAGCACAAAAGCAACGTTATTTACCAAAACTTGTTTCTGGTGATTATATTGGCGCTTTAGCGATGTCTGAACCGAATGCAGGTTCAGATGTTGTCAGTATGAAGCTTAAGGCTGAAGATCAGGGTGATCATTTTGTGCTGAATGGCTCGAAAATGTGGATTACCAATGGTGGTGATGCAGATGTTTTAGTGGTGTATGCAAAAACAGATCTGCAATCTAACCAGTTAACCGCATTCATTATTGAGAAAAATATGCATGGCTTTAGTCATGGGAGTCATTTAGATAAGTTGGGTATGCGCGGTTCTAATACCTATCCATTATTCTTTGATAACGTCAAAGTTCCTAAAAGCCAAGTATTAGGTGAAGTAGGCCATGGCGTTAAAGTCTTGATGAGTGGCTTAGACTATGAACGTGCTGTTTTAAGTGCTGGGCCACTCGGGATTATGGATGCCTGCATGGATTTGGTGATTCCCTACATCCATGATCGTAAACAATTTGGTCAGGCCATTGGTGAATTTCAGTTAATGCAAGGCAAAATTGCAGATATGTATTCAACATGGCTTGCATGTAAGGCACTGGTTTATGCCGTGGGAAGCGAATGTGATTTATCGGATCATCGACGTAGTTTACGTAAAGATGCGGCAAGTGCCATTTTATATGCTGCTGAGAAAGCCACTTGGATGGCCGGTGAAACGATCCAAATTTTAGGTGGCAATGGCTATATCAACGAGTTTGCCGCAGGACGTTTATGGCGTGATGCGAAATTATACGAGATTGGTGCTGGTACTTCTGAAATCCGACGCATGCTGATTGGCCGCGAATTATTTAATGAAACTGCATAAATTGCTATTACAAGGAAGTCCAGCATGAATCAACTTCACAGTAAAATTAACACGCGTAGTGATGAATTTAAAACCAATCAATCAGCCATGCTTAGCTTGGTCGACGATCTGAGAGCAAAAGTTGAACATATTGCTTTGGGTGGAGGAGAGCTTGCACGTCAAAAGCATTTAAGCCGTGGCAAACTCTTGCCTCGTGATCGTATTAATCAATTGATTGATCCTGGCACAGCATTTTTAGAAATTGGTCAATTGGCCGCGTACCAAGTTTATGCTGATGATATTCCAGCAGCAGGTGTCATTGCCGGTATCGGACAGGTTAATGGTGTGACCTGTATGATTATTGCCAATGATGCAACAGTCAAAGGTGGAACCTATTATCCATTAACAGTTAAAAAACACTTACGTGCTCAAGAAATTGCCGAACAGAATCAATTAACTTGTATTTATTTAGTCGATTCAGGTGGAGCATATCTTCCTTTACAAGATGAAGTTTTTCCAGATCGTGATCATTTTGGCCGTATTTTTTATAATCAAGCACGGATGTCGAGTCAGGGTATTGCACAAATTGCCGTCGTCATGGGCAGTTGTACTGCTGGAGGAGCATATGTTCCCGCGATGTCTGATGAGACAATTATTGTCCGTAATCAAGGCACAATCTTTCTTGGTGGTCCGCCATTGGTCAAGGCTGCCACAGGCGAAATCGTCAGTAGTGAAGATCTTGGTGGAGGCGATGTACATACCCGTTTATCGGGTGTTGCTGATCACTTGGCAGAAAATGATCAACATGCATTGGCGATTGCACGAAATATTGTTGCCAATCTAAATATCAAACCACAGCACACCACTATGGCGCTTGATATTGAGGCACCATTATTTGATGCAACAGAGCTTTATGGCATTGTACCCCACGATACCCGAAAGCCTTTTGACGTTCGTGAAATTATTGCCCGTATTGTAGACGGTTCTCGTTTTGATGAATTTAAAGCTCGCTTTGGTACCACTTTAGTCACTGGTTTTGCAACTTTATATGGAATCAAAATTGGCATTATTGCCAATAACGGTATTTTATTTTCAGAATCAGCACAAAAGGGAGCCCATTTTATTGAGCTCTGTGCTCAACGTAATATCCCATTATTATTCTTACAGAATATTACTGGCTTTATGGTGGGACGCCAGTATGAAAATGATGGTATTGCAAAAAATGGCGCTAAATTAGTGACTGCAGTTGCAACGGCCAACGTCCCTAAATTAACTTTAGTCATTGGTGGTTCATTTGGTGCGGGTAACTATGGCATGTGTGGCCGTGCTTACTCACCACGATTTATGTGGACATGGCCAAATTCACGAATTTCTGTGATGGGGGGAGAACAGGCCGCAAGTGTATTGGCCACCCTTAAACGTGATCAAATCGAGGATAAAGGTCAGCAATGGTCTCATCAAGAAGAAGAGCAGTTTAAACAACCTATTCGGCAACAATATGAACGCCAAGGCCATCCTTACTATGCTTCAGCACGCTTATGGGATGACGGTGTTATCGATCCAGTACAATCACGTGAGGTTTTGGGTCTTAGCTTGATCAGTGCATTAAATGCACCAATTCAGCCAACCAAATTTGGTCTTTTCCGGATGTAGGAATGTTGCAATGAACTATCAATTTTTACAACTCGAACAACAAGATCAAGTCATGACCGTATGGATGGATCGTGCTGAGCGGCATAATGCATTTAATACTGAAGTGATTGAAGAACTGTATCACTGTTTTCAATTTCTTCATCAACATCCAGATATTCGTGTGGTCATTTTAGCCAGTCGGGGTAAAAACTTTTCTGCAGGTGCAGATCTAAATTGGATGAAACAAGCAGGTGCTGCATCGGTACAGGAAAATCAAGCAGATGCATTTAAACTGGCACAAATGTTACATTGTTTAGCAAGCTTAAAACAGCCAACAATTGCACGTGTACAAGGCATTGCTTTTGGTGGCGGTATGGGATTAGCAGCGGCTTGTGATATTTGTGTCGCCACAGATGATGCTCAGTTTGCAACCTCTGAAGTTCGTTTAGGTTTGGCTCCATCGACCATTAGTCCTTATGTGATCCGTGCTATTGGTGCACGTCAGGCTTCACGTTATTTTTTAACCGCTGAACGAATTTCAGCACAACACGCTAAAAATATAGGTTTGGTACATGAAGTGACAACCATCGAACAGCTTGATAGCACCATTGCACAACTGGTCGATAGCTTATTATTAGGCGCACCTTTGGCACAAAGTGCTTCAAAACAACTGATTCAAATGGTCAGTCAACATGAACTGAATATACAATTACTTCAATTTACAGCACAGCATATTGCCGATATTCGTCAGGGAGATGAAGCCAAACAAGGCCTTAATGCCTTTCTTAATAAACAAACGCCCGCTTGGATTAAAACTACTGCAGAATAAAAAGGATTTGATCATGTTTGAAAAAATTTTAATTGCCAATCGCGGCGAAATTGCTTGCCGTATTATTCGTACTGCAAAAAAACTTGGTATTGTAACGGTTGCTGTTTATTCAGATGCTGATGCACAAGCACAACATGTAAAACTTGCAGATGAAGCAATTTATATTGGTGAGTCAGCTGCTGCACAAAGCTACTTGCAGATTGAACGTATTATTGCAGCAGCACAATTAACCGGTGCACAGGCCATACATCCGGGATATGGGTTTTTATCAGAAAATGATCAATTTGCCTTGGCTTGTCAAAATAATCATATTGTTTTCATTGGTCCTCCTGTTGAGGCTATTTTGGCAATGGGGTTAAAAGCAACCTCCAAATCACTGATGGAAAAGGCAGGCGTACCCCTCACACCAGGTTATCATGGGCAGCAACAAGAGCCTGAATTCTTAAAACAGCAAGCAGACCAGATCGGTTATCCTGTCTTAATTAAAGCCAGTGCGGGTGGTGGTGGTAAAGGTATGCGTTTGGTCGAAGACAGCGCATCATTCTTAGCAGCATTATCTTCATGTAAGAGTGAAGCACGTGCTAGTTTTGGTAATGATGATGTTTTAATTGAGCGCTATGTTGTACAGCCTCGTCATATTGAAGTACAGGTTTTTGGTGACCAATATGGTCATTATGTTCATCTTTTTGAACGCGATTGCTCAGTACAGCGTCGTCATCAAAAAGTGCTTGAGGAAGCACCTGCACCAAATATGCCAGAAGATAAATTACAAGCGATGCGTGATGCTGCAATCAATGCTGCACGTGCAGTCAATTATGTTGGTGCAGGTACGGTTGAATTTATTGTTGAACAAAATGGTAACGCTTATTTCATGGAAATGAATACGCGTCTACAAGTTGAACATCCTGTGACAGAAATGATTACTGGGGTAGATTTAGTTGAATGGCAATTACGTGTGGCTTGTGGTGAGCCGCTACCCAAACAACAACATGAATTAACTATTACAGGTCATGCGCTTGAAGCACGTATTTATGCTGAAGAGCCTGAAAATGATTTTTTACCTGCCATTGGTCAAATTAGCTATTTACATTATCCTACACAAAATGATCGTGTCCGTGTTGATAGTGGTATTATCGAAGGCGATGAAATTAGTACCTATTATGATCCGATGATTGCCAAACTCATTGTGTGGGGCGAAAATCGTGAAGCAGCTTTAACACAAATGCACCATGCTTTAAGTCAATTTCATGTGGATGGTGTAGGCAATAATATTGCATTTTTAGATCGACTTGTACGTTGTGATGCATTTAAAACAGCACAGCTTGATACCAATTTGATTCAACGTGAAGAAAAATTTCTTTTACCTGAAAAATCAGCTTTAACCACGCAACAAGCCGTTTCTGCTGCATTAATTGAACTTTTTTCGCGTATTAATACATCCCAGATATCGCATCATCCTGTCTGGAAGAACAAACACTTTTGGCGCTTAAATCAATATGCCAATTATACTGTTGTATTAAGTTATCAAAATGAAAATATTAAAGTTGATTTTAATATCTCACCACAAGGCATAGTGGCTAATTTTAATCAGCAGCAGCTCCATATTGAAGCCAATTTACTTGATCAACATCGTTTACAAGTACAATTTAATTCACAAAAATCAATTTTATATTTTAATAAAACGCTACAAGGTATTACGCTGTTTCATGCGGGGCAACGCTATTGTTTTGATACTACAGAGCATCACTTTAATTCAATCGAAGAAGAGCAAACAGAACATCAATTGGTTGCCCCAATGCCTGGCGTAGTGACACAAGTATTGGTTACGGCACAAGATAGCGTGAAAAAGAACGATATTTTGATGACACTAGAAGCAATGAAAATTGAATATGCGATACGTGCGCCACATGATGGCATTATTACTAATGCTTATTACCAGCATGGTGATCAAGTCAAATCTGGTGATAAGCTCATTGAATTACAGCCATTCACGGAGGAGGTTGCATGAGTGATTTTGTTAAAATTGTTGAAGTTGGGCCTCGTGATGGACTACAAAATGAAAAACAACCATTAAGTTTAACGCAACGTCGCAATCTGATTTTAGATTTAATTCAGGCAGGTTTAAAAAATATTGAAGTTGGTTCATGTGTTTCTGAAAAATGGGTTCCACAAATGGCCAATAGTGATCTATTATTACAGAGCCTGCCTAAACAACCAGAAATACAATTTAGTTTGCTTACGCCAAATTTAAAGGGATTTGATGCGGCACTTGCTGCTGGATGCCGTGAAGTTGCTATTTTTACTGCTGCCTCTGAACAATTTACCCAGAAAAATATTAATTGTTCTATCCAAGAAAGTTTAGCGAAATTCAAAGATATTTTACAGCTTGCTCAGCAACATCAAGTTAAAGTTCGTGGCTATGTTTCCTGTGTAATTGATTGTCCTTATGCAGGTGCAATTGCACCGCATCATGTGGTGAAAGTTACCCGTGCTTTACTGGATATGGGATGTTATGAGGTTTCATTAGGTGACACAATTGGTACAGCAACTCCAAATCGTGTACAACAATTATTAACAGCATGCCAAGATGAAATAGATTTAAACCTGCTTGCTGGTCACTTTCATAATACCTATGGTATGGCAATAGCCAATATTTATCAGTCACTGTTACAGGGAATACGCAGTTTCGATGCCTCTATTGCTGGTTTAGGAGGATGTCCTTATGCCAAAGGAGCTTCGGGTAATGTTGCAACAGAAGATTTATATTATTTACTATCAAAATTAGGTTTCGAAACCGGAATTCAACTCGATGCTTTAATGCATGCCAGTCAAAATATTAGCCAAGTTTTAAATCGTCCTAATTTATCTCATTATGCCAATGCTTATCAGCAACAAGAATGTGCTTAGGCATTGATATATATTCCGCACAATTAGTTAAATTTTTTTATAAAAATCATCCTTTGGGATGATTTTTTATTATCTTTAATTTCTTATGTTAAACATTAAACAGGTCTATATTCGATTTATTCATGATGTATTTTTTATGAATAAAATAATGTAAATAATCGCTTAGATGACATGATTAAAAAATGACATTTACATAAATCATGATCACCGCTTTTTGAGTATTGCGTGCGGTTTATAAGGAAATAAAAATGTATATGATAAAATCATCAATGAAATCATTTCTAATAATGCTATTGGCATGGGGCGGAGCTCAAGCAAATGCTGAATTGGTTTTACCAGAAGCACTTAAAATTCAACCTGTGCTAGATATGACTTATGCGATATTTCATAGTGAAAAAAACTATAATGATCCAGCAGCACAACATGCCGTTTCTTGGCAAGAAGCATATGCAAAATATGGTTTACAAGCAGAATATCATGGGCAAGATTCATTATGGTCTGCCAATATTATCGGTATAAGTTCAGCAACATTTGGTGATGGTGATGCGGGTGGTTTTACCACAGGAAAAGAACGTAAAACTTCTATAGAAGAATGGCGTTTGGGTTGGAAAAATACAGCGAAAAATCAGACCGATATTGAGATCAGTTTGGGACGTCAGAAAGTGGTGGTCGGTGATGGATTTATTGTGGCAGGTGACGCACTTAATTTAGGTAAAGCACTTGCTGATGGTGAAGTTGATCGTGGCGGTGGTTATTATTTAGCTGCAAGGCAAAGCTTTGATTTTACGACAGTGATTAACTTAAAATTGACTGAAAATTTAGATACGCACTGGTATTATTTAAAATCAAATAATAAAGCACAATATCAACCTACATTATGGAGTACAGATTGGCAATATCGTTATAAAAATAGTAATTTTGGTTTAACTTATTTACAGATATTAGATCTAAAAGATCCTTTAGAAAAATCTATACGTAATCATTTAAAAGATATTTCTTTTCGTGCTAAAACTGAGTTAAATCAACAACTAACCTTGACTGGGGAGTATGTGATACAAAAGCAGCAAGATCGTAATGAAAATGCTTGGTATTTGGCAGCAAATTATACTTTTGATCAATTTAAATACAAGCCAACACTAGGATATCGTTATTCATCTTTTTCGACGCATTATGATCCATTATTTTATGGCAATACTGATGCAGGCTTTGGTACATGGTTCCAAGGTGAAGTTGCTGGTAACTACGCTGGACCAATGAGTACCAATGCTCATATTCAACAAATTTCCTTACAAAGTAGCATTAAAGAAAATTTAAGTTTAGGTATATTGGCTTATCAATTTAATACCATAAATAAACAATCACAAAATTTAGATGGTCATGAGTTAGATATTTTTGCCATTTGGTCACCTTATCAGGGTTTAAGTCTTATACCACTGATTGGTTTTTATAAGCCGAAGCATGATATCAACCATGATGGCACTCAGTCTCCTGATCGACAAATGAATACCTATACACAGCTGATTGTACAATACGTATATTAATGATGTGATTTTAACATTTTCTCAGGTTTAATAAGTTTATCTTCAATAAATGTTGTGACCAGTTGTATTGCATAATGATGTGTAAATAACTGGCCATGAAATTTTGATAAACTTTCTAATCCTAAGGTTAAACCGATTAATTGCCATGCAATATCATCTAAAGTTTGTACCTCAACTGCTTGATTTGTCTCTAATAATGTCTTAACTGCATGATGCCAGGCATCCATACTCATCATAAATACACGTTGAAACTCAGTACTGAGTTGACTATTTTTTTCAGCATCGTTCCATAATCGAATATATGGAAACTCTCTTTCTCGTTCAGTAAATCCTAATACAAAGAGTAATTTTTCTGTTAAATCGAGATTTTGCTTGATTCTTTGAGGATCTAAGCATTGATAAACGAGTTGAATAAACACTTCACATTTTAAAGTTTGAATGGTGGCAAAGTGATGATGAATAAGGCCAACCGATAAAGCTGCTTTCTGTGCAATATTTCTTACGGTTAAGGTGTTTAGCCCATCTTCAAGTGCCATCATCATGGCAATATCTAAAATTTGTTGCTTTCGCTCGACCTTACTTAAATAACTCATTGCTTTACTAAATTTCCCCATCATGATTGCAGCATATATCAGTTGCATTAAAAAGCAAAAAATGTCTAAAATTGAACAAGTGTTCAATTTGTTATTTAGTTATGTCAATCAAATGGTTAATTCTGGCAATTACTGTTGGGCTTTATTTACCTGTCGCAATCGATGCTACAGTTTTGCACATTGCAATACCCACATTAAGTCAAACACTCAATGCAACAACTGCACAGTTATTATGGATTATTGATATTTATCCATTACTTATGGCTGGACTTATTTTAGTTATGGGGGCTTTAGGAGATAGGATTGGCTATCGAAAATTGATGTTGATGGGAAGTATTATCTTCGCTATGGCTTCAGTATTAGCGGCCTTCTCAACTACAGCAAATTTCTTAATTTTATCAAGAGCAATTTTAGCTTGTGGTGCGGCAATGATTATGCCAGCAACCTTAGCATGTATAAGACATACTTTTAATGAAGAAAAAGAAAGAAATTTTGCATTAGGAATGTGGGTTGTTGCCGGAGGCGCTGGTGCGGCATTTGGACCGCTTATTGGTGGTTTTTTGCTGGAATATTTTGATTGGGGAGCCGTATTTTTAATTAATATCCCGATTGTTTTAATAGTGATTATTGCGATTTTAAAATACATTCCCAAACAGGCAGTAAAATCTCATCAACACATTAATATTGTCGATGCATTAATGTTAATTACAGCGATTCTTTGTCTTATTTATAGCTTAAAATCAGGATTAAAACAGTTTGAACTAAACGTTATTATATTCGGATTAGTTGGTGGGATACTAACTTATCTCTTTATTAAAAAACAAATAAATAGCAAACAACCTTTACTTAACATTCAACTATTTCGAACAAAATCTATTCAGTATGGTTTTATTATTTCTGTGGTTGCCATGATTGCTCTGGTTGGTTTTGAATTACTGATTTCTCAAAAATTACAATATGTATATCAATATAGTCCTTTACAGGCAGGATTATATATTTTGCCTTTTATGCTTGCCGTGAGTGTCAGTGGTTTTTTCAGTACACCACTTCTTAATCGATTTGGCTGTAAAAAAGTTGCAGTATATAGCTTACTACTTAGTGCGTTCTCCATGTATGGTTTAGCAGGTATTGATGTTGCTACAATGGATTTTATTGCTATATTTTACATGGTATTACTTGGTTTAAGTATATTATGTGCTTTTTTAGCAGCAACATCTGCAATTTTATCTGGTGCACCGATTGAACAAGCAGCATCGGCAGGTGCAATTGAAAGTATGTCTTATGAGTTGGGTACAGGATTTGGCGTTACCTTGTTTGGTTTATTGGCTTCATTTTATTATCGCCAGCATGTAAATTTCACAGCGTTATTATCAACAGTACAACAACAAACAGCTCAAAATTCGATTGGTGAAACATACCAAATTTTACCCGATTTAACAGTTGAAAATGCAGCAACTGTTATGCAATTAGCGAATACTGCTTTTGTTGAAGCACACCGTTCTGTTTTGTTGATTTCTAGTTTTATTTTACTTTTTTTAGCGATTTATATTGCTATTTTTTGGAAAGAACAGCACATTCAATCCAATATTTAATGCTGATCAGCAGAATATGTAATCAGTTACGCTTTCGGTATTGATAACAAGAGATGGTGATATTTGTGTTAAGTTAATGACGATGACCAATCAAAATATATTGAGATAAATAATATAATCAAGGAAGAAAATATGTCGGCAAGTAAAGCAGAAATTATTGAATTTATGAAAACTAATTTTCCACAAAGTCAGTGTGTGGTTGAAGAGATCATTGCTAATGGTGCAATTGTTTCACATGATATTGGCTTTAACCAACTTCGTCCTGGTGGTACAGTGGCAGGCCCAGTACTCATGGCGATTGCTGATGTTGCAATTTATGTTGCTATTCTTGGGAAAATAGGCATAGTTTCATTGGCTGTCACTACTAGTTTTAATATTAATTTTCTACGAAAACCAGTTGCAAATTCACGAATTATTGCACATTGTAATTTAATTAAAACAGGAAAAACCTTAATTATTGGTGAGGTTTCCTTATATTCAGAAGCTAATAATGATTTGGTTGCACATGCTGTTGCAACCTATGCTATCCCTAAAGAGCCTTAGGCATATTTATTTTTAATAGATATTTTATTGTATTATAAAGTTTGTCGATGCTATTAAGATGTAACTTTTAAAATAAAATATATTCAGTCTATTGTATTGAGACAGCATAGCGTAATTTAAGATTTCTATTATGCATCAAAACTGTTATGTTTTATAGGTAATAAATTTAAGGAAAATTCATGAAAAATAAAATTATCGTCTGCACATTATTTGCTTTAACGACATTAACGGGTTGCGCAGTTACTAATGATTATACTCAATGGAGAGGGATAGGTTTAACATTTAACTCTAATATTCAAGATTTAGGGCATGGCCGTTATATGGCCGCAGTAGAAGCTGCTCCAGCAGCTGGTCGTAAAAGTGGTGCCGAAGGTTATGCATTAATCAATGCAACTAAGTTCTGTAGTGAACAAGATAAAGCAGTTAAAATATTAGACACTCGATTAAGTTCTCATCTGCAAAATGGTGTAGCACATATGACTTTTGAATGTATTTAACCCATACTTTAATAAAGATTTGAGCTAATTAAACCAAACATTCGACTCAAATTATGAGTCGAATGTGTGATGTATTCAACTCATCATAGATTTTAGATCAGAGAAATTGAAATGCAAGAATGGATCTGGCAGAGAGAAAACTGGACAAATTTCACATGGCAAGATTCAATTATCTTACCTAAAACTAGAAAAATACATCAAAAAATAGGGATTCTACTTGGGCAAAGTCAGCATAATTTAGCAAAATAACAACTTACCCTAGATACTTTACTCACAATATTTCAATAGGTAATGGTTGCAGTAACTTGGTCGCTATAATGACCTGCGGGTACATTGGTATCTGGCACTTTTCCCCAAATAGTAATATTCTGTGTTTGTCCAGTACCATGTTGCGAATAATAATGTGCAGGAATATTACCCCACTCTCTGGTCATAGACTGATCTTGATATAATCGATAAGGCAATTTTAAAGTATTATTATTAATATTTTTTAGCACGCCTTCGCTATTTAATGCAATATGATACGGTGTGCCTTGAGTACAATAAACATTTAAATTTGCTGAGGCCTGTACATTTTGAGTACTGCGTTCAATAGTACCAAAATCCATGTCAGAAGATGAACCTGTTCCTATATCACAGGTTTCTTTGATTTGTATTTTCACCTGGAATTGGCTTGAGTCACGATTGCTCATGGTATAGGTAGACACTAAAACTACGGCTAGAACAACAAATGCATATTTAATTAGCTTCATAGCATATGCCTATATAGATACTTTATAAATAATTATATAATTTCACTGTTATCATCTTAAAATACGCGATGGCATATTTCAAATATTGAAGCGCTTAATATATCTTAATAATACAGTATCATCTCAGAAATTAAAGAATATATTTAATATAAAATTGCAGGATCATTTTAACGTTTTATAACAGCATAAACAACAAAATTTCATGATGTAGATCATGTACATAGATTAATATTTACTCTCTGAGTATAAATAGATAAATTATATATTATTTTTCATATAGATAAAAAATATCAGTCTAGATTATAAATATATCAAATTATTTGTAAAAGACGCTTGCTAAATTTTAAAAATATGGTATTTTTCACGCTATATTTTTTAGTAGTACATTTATTCATCAAACTATTAAAAAATAATTAAAGCAATTAAGTCAGAAATTGCTTTACAACGCTCAAGTTTATTATTTTTTAGGTTGATATATGAAAAAAGTTCTTACTACTGCATTATTCGCTGCAACTGGATTATTGGCGATCGGTCAAGTAAATGCTGCGGCAACATCTACACAATTTCAGGTCAAAATAGAAGTATTGTCGACATGTTCAGTAAATGCGACAGATATTGATTTTGGTAGTGTGAATAGTGGTGTTGCTGCAACAGATAAAAATGGTACGCTCAATGTTACCTGTACCAATCAAACGCCTTATACTGTGGGTTTATCAAGTAGTGGAGCAATGAAACACTCAACTGATCAGACGGCTACAATTGCATATCAACTTTTCCAATCTAACGGTACAACCGAATGGAATAATGAGAGTAATAAGTATTCTGGTGTGGGTTCAGGTAATGCACAGCAAATTCCTGTACTTGCCAAAGTATCAGGATCAACGAATGTCCGTGCTGGTAACTATGCTGATACAGTGACAGCAACTGTAACTTACTAATTTTTGGTATTATAGAAACTCACCATACGGAGTATCTATCATGAAAAATACAGCACGCTTATTCCATGTACTTCAACATGCTTGTATAGGAATATGCGCTGCAAGTATTTTTATGTTACAGGCGCATGCGGCAAGCTTGCAGGTTGCGCCTATTTTATTAGAGTTTTTACCACAAGAAAAAGTCAAAGAGCTTTGGTTAACCAATACAGGGGATCAAAGTATTCAAGCACAGGTGAGGGTGAATGCTTGGACACAGCAGAATAATCAAGATACGCTCACCACGTCAAAAAACTTAATTGCCAGTCCAATGGTACTGAGTATTCCAGCCGGACAACGCCAGTTAGTGCGTCTGATGCGCAATGATAAAGATAAAGCTGAGCAATCCAATGAACAAGCATATCGTTTGATTGTTGATGAATTACCTCAAGCACAGACTGATACTCAAAGTGGTTTACAACTGTTATTAAAATATTCCATTCCAGTTTTTTTTAAAACCTCAAACACAAATGACGTTATACAAGGATTCACATCGCTTAAAGATATGAATTTTAAATATAATACCAACACATTAACGATTGATAATCAATCTGGGCAGTATAAACGTTTTAGTCAATTTTCCTATATTGATGAGCAAGGTAAAAAAATACCAATTCAAAGGGGTTTAATGGGATATGTGCTAAGTGGACAAACGATGCAGTGGTCGATTCCAAAGCAGATTCATGTCAGTCCAAAAGGTAAATTTGTTGCTGTGATTAATATGGACTCAAATGAGCAAGTTTTACCCTTATCACCTTGATCATTTGATCGTGACGGATTTTAAGTATTGAATATACATATCAAAGATGTCATTTTACTGATGATGTTATGGTGTATTACATCTACGCTCTATGCACAACAACCAACGTCGATTTCGACACAATCTACTGAACAAGAATTATATTTAGAGGTAGAATTAAATCAGGCTGCTCAAGCTCAAATCGGCCACTTTTTAGAGATGAATCAACGTTTGTATATCGATAGCGAGTCATTAAAAAACCTTTCTATTGCAGCACAACCGATTAGTATCAGTAAGGATCAAAGTGATTATATTGCGTTAGATCAAATTACAGGTTTACATTATCAGTACGACCCATTAAATCAAAAAATTTCACTTCAAGTACCCATTACATTACTGACAAATCAATCTCATTATCACTATCAATCATTATCTCCAGCGCTGATCAATCCTCAACAGGAAAAATTTGGTGCCTTATTAAATTACAATGTATTTGCACAAAAAAATATGGATTCATTTTCAATTAATGGTTGGAATGAGCTACGCTTTTTTAATTTATTTGCAGGTACATTCAGCTTATCGGGTCAATATCAATATCAAGATAGTCACTTTCAACAACATATTTTGGATACATATTGGGAAAGAGATTTTCCGGAAAAATTGCTACGTTTACGTTTAGGTGATGGACAAACCAATGCACTTTCTTGGACTCGTTCTACGCGTTTAAGTGGTTTAAGTGTAGCGAAAAATTTTTCATTACAGCCCTATACCGTTACCACTCCATTAATGAGCTTTAAAGGTCAGGTCTCGTTACCATCACAGGTTGATTTGATTATTAATGGTATTCAGCAATCGTCACAACAGGTGCTGCCAGGTCAGTATGAAATTCAAACGCTTCCTAGTATTACCGGTCTAGGTAATGCACAAGTATTAATTACAGATATTAATGGACAACAGCAGCGACTCAATTTTTCTTTATATCGTGCTACACAGCTGCTCGCACAAGGTTTAAATGACTGGTCATTTAGTTTAGGTTATCCTAAATTAAATTATGCTTTATCTTCTTTTGATTATGGATCCCAGCCAGCATTTGATGGAAGTTATCGTTATGGTGTATCGAATCAGTTAACTGTAGAAACTCATCTAGAGTTGACAAATACATTATATCAAACGGGCTTAGGTATCATTTATCAATTAGGACAACGTGCTGGACAATTAAATTTCTCCTATGCATATAGCCATATTCCCGAACATAATGGACAGCTATTAGGTCTTGGTTATAGTTGGAATTCAGAGAAAATAAATATTAACTACAATGGCTTACGTCAATTTGGTCGTTTTAATGATATTGCCAGTTTAAATGGATCTACCTTTGCCAATCGTTCTGATCAAATTTATATTGGCCTTAATACGCGAATAGGGCAATGGGGTGCAAGTTATATTACACAAGATTATTCAAATCAAAATAATCAATATGTATTACTGAATTGGAGCTATATTTTACCAAGGCGTATTCATCTTAATTTAAGCTATAGTCATGATTTATTAAACCAAGAGAATAACTATTATTTATCCCTTAATCTGCCTTGGAAAAATCGTCGTTCAGCAACTGTATTTACGCAGCAAAGTCCTCGTACTCATCAGGTCGGTTTAAATATAATTGATACAGTAGATCAAGATCTGGGCGGATTAGGTTGGCAAGCTTTTGCTAGTCATACAGATCAATATACTCAATTTCAGGGGCAAGTTGATTACTTGAATCGTTATGGCCTAACACAGTTAAATGTTCAACATACTGCATCTGATCAACAAGATAATACCAGCATATTTGCGTCCTTAAATGGTGGTATGGTTATTTTTAAAGATATTATATTACCGACACGACTAAATAATGGATCCTTTGCGATTGTTTCTACCGATGGTATCAAAAATGTTCCAGTTCGTTTGGAAAATCGTTTAATTGGAACAACCAACCATAAAGGTTATTTATTACTCGATCGACTTAATCCTTATCAACATAATAGCATCATCATTGATACTTTGGATTTACCGTTAGATTTAAAAATAGAACAGACGCAACAAGATGCGGTACCTCGGCAAAGTAGTGGTGTACTGGTACGTTTTCCTATTTATCAGGTAAAAGGAATTCAATTACAGGTGATGAACCCTAATGGTAATTTTATCGCCGCAGGGACTGCAGTTTGGCAAAATACTGAAAAAAAACAATCCGCCTCTAGGACGGTGGTTGGACATGATGGTATTGTATATATTGATGATGTACAAAGTACTGAACTTTATATTGGTGATCCATTAAATCCATGCAAAATTCATCTTCCTGATATTACTACACTTAAAGGTTTTAACGATTTAGGAACGATCATATGTCAATAGCATGCTACTTTGATCAATATAATCTAGCGATTAAGATAATGAATTATAGGACTTTATTGTTTTTTTCCTTTATTGCTTGCTATACACCTGCCTATGCAGAGAGCTGTTGGATTAGTGGTGGAAATTTAAATTTAGGTCGAGCCAATATACAGGGCTCCAGCATTGCATCCACCGATATTAGTGTCAATTGTAATTCTAATTGGAATCAAACGGTTAGTTATAAATTTTGCTTGGTCATTGATAGCATTAGTCCCGAAGGGCAGGACCCACGTCAAATGATTAATTATGATCATTATCCTGCTCCCTTGTTAAATTATCAGTTATACTATGATGCTGCGCGTAGCAATAAAATTTCAAATAGTAATACGAAAAGTAGCGCAGTCTGTCAAACGTTTAAAGTGGCTCCAAATACAGGAAATCCGACAAGCCTGATTAAATTATACGGGCAAGTTCTGGCCAATCAGAATCCAGCCGCAGGTTATTATAAAACCAATTCTGTAAACATGAAATTATACTATGCTTATCGTTACGGCTTGGATGCTCCCTCTGATTTAGAAGCACTTAGCAATGAACAAGATATTGCTACAAATAATCTGGTTGTCACTACAAATTATGAAAATAGTTGTTTAATTTTAACTGCATCAGACATTGATTTTGGTTCGGTAGAACGTTTAAACAGTAATTTATCTGGAATGGGAATGATTCAACTGGCTTGTCCAGCAGGAACTAACCTTAAAGTGAGTTTGGATGCTGGCAACAATGCCCTTGGCTCACAAAGACGTATGCGCAATATATTGGGCCATTATTTAAAGTATAATTTATATCAAAAACCAAATTATTCAACAATATGGCAAGCAAATACCACCTATTCAGTGACTGAACAGCGTATTCCTGTTTATGCCGTGGTCCCCGCTCAGTCAATCCAAAGTATTGGTAAATATTCAGATACGATAACCATTACCTTAACGTATTAATATCCGCTGAGGATTTAATTTACAAATAGATGGAAATTAATATGGCTATATCGTATCAAGATAATGGATATAGATGCTATTGTTATGCTATAGAAGCATTATTTCAACGATTTCTGATAAAAAATTATATGTTATAAATCAGGATCTTTAGTTTATTTTATTACTTTTATATTGCCCTTGTATATTTAGAAAGACTAGACTTTATTATAATTAATTAATATATTAACTTTATATTGAATGCACTGTAGTTATTATCCTGTTTTACAATGCAATTAAAAACTATACTTTTCATGGATTAGAAGGTATGAAACACATGTATATTCCGAATATTAAATTAGGTGAAGTTTATGACCAGCGTTATATGAACTCAGAGATTCATTATGATGCACAAGGTAAACTCGCAGATTTTTTTGGTGTGAATATGCCTGCACATCGTCATGATGGATTTTTTCAAATTCATTTTTTTACCAAAGGCTCCATTCGAATTTTTTTAGATGATATTAAATATGTATGTCAAGCACCTGTATGTTTTCTAACACCACCCTCTGTAGCTCATTCTTTTATTACCGATCCAATGTGTGACGGTCATGTGTTAACGGTACAACAGAATTTAATTTGGCCATTACTGCAAGTTGATTTAAAAGTACAAAATATCGTGCCTTTATGTGTATCGATGGATAGCCTTAAAAATAGTAATACAGAGGATATGAAGCAGCTTGAATATTATTTTGATGATCTACAAAAAGAATTTCAGACCAATAAGACCAATCGACAAATTGCTTTAAGAAGTTTAGTTTCCTTAATTTTTATTCAAATTATCCGTTTAGCCGATGTTACTACACCTCGTATTCAAAGTTGTAGTGGTGATTTAGCTGTTTTTAGAGCATTTAATGGATTGATTGAAAATCACTTTTTAGAACATTGGCCTTTAGCAGAATATGCAAGATCACTCAATATGACAGAAACACGTCTAAATGATATTTGTCGTCGTGTCGCTGATATTTCATCAAAAAAATTGATTTTTGATCGACAGATGCAAGAAGCAAAGCGATTGCTTATTTTTTCAGATGCAACTATTAATAGTGTGTGTTATCAACTTGGCTTTAAAGATCCAGCATATTTTAG
This sequence comes from Acinetobacter sp. SAAs474, assembly GCF_032823475.1. NCBI lineage: Bacteria > Pseudomonadati > Pseudomonadota > Gammaproteobacteria > Moraxellales > Moraxellaceae > Acinetobacter > Acinetobacter sp. SAAs474. The sequence continues at coordinate 6,022 of NZ_CP127913.1, read as the reverse complement.
TCGTTTTTTTACCCGCCATGCGGGAATCAGACCTTCAGATTATCGTAGCTTACAATTGAATATGGCTAAAATATAATGTTGATCAAATCAAAAAATACGGGCTCTAAATCGATGATTGTCTTACTAAGTGCTTTAGTGGCATTTGGACCATTGTCGATTGATATGTATTTACCCAGTTTACCTTTTATTGCTCAAGATATGGAGACTTCAATCAGTGAAGTACAGCAAACAATTACTTTATTTTTAATTGGTTTCAGTTTGGGAATGTTGTTATATGGCCCATTGTCTGATTATTTGGGTAGAAAAAGATTATTACTGATTGGGATCATAATTTATCTCATCGCAACCTTTGGTTGTATTGTCTCCAGCCATATAGAACATTTACAACTTTTTCGGTTATTACAAGCGATTGGAGGTGCAAGTGCTTCTGTGCTGTCACGTGCATTAGTCCGTGATTTATTTAATAATGCTGAAATTCCACATATTCTGTCATTTATGCATATTATGACTATCAGTGCCACCTTAGTTGCACCAATTCTGGGCGCATGGATCACGGAGTATTGGCACTGGAATGGTATTTTCATCTTTTTATTTTGTTATGCATTGATCTGTCTGATTTGGAGCAAAATCGCCATTGATTCACCACAGTGCCATCATGTATCTACAGGTATAATTGAAAACTATCGTATCGTTGTTGCCAATCGTACAGTTTGGGGATTGATGCTATCCAATGCATTTTCTTTTGGTGGAATGTTTGCCTATATCACGGCATCATCCTTTGTTTTTATTGAATATTATCATTTTACACCCACTCAATATGCTTATCTTTTTGGATTTAATCTATGCGCTATTATCATCTTTACACTATGTAATAGTTATGCACTAAAATATACATCTGCATTTAAGCTATTAAAGATTATGGCCAGTATTTCTGGTTTGTCTGGACTGTATTTAATCGGGATTATCTATTTTAATTTACATACTGTTATTTGGTTAATGATAGGCTTGGCGATATTTGTTGGTGTAACCGGCGCGATTGGTGCCAATGCTATGGCAAATTTATTAAAAATTTTACCACAGCAGGCGGGTACTGCTTCAGGTTTATCGGTATCTATTCAGTTTGCGATAGGCGCGCTCATGAGTTTTTGGGTCAGTATACTATTTCCAATCTATGGTCCTAATGCAATGAATATCATTATTGGCATTAGTGCCTGTTTATGTGTAATGAGTTTGTTTTTAACACGTCATCTTTCTGATTGTTAAGCTATTTTTTAACTAAATGGGCGAACTTCTCCACCTATAATTTCGAGAAAAAATTTTTCTAGTTAGGTGGAGATGGATAGTGCATCTGACAATGAGTCAAGTCTCTTTTTATTTTCAATAGACAATCCAAGCTATTTGATACCATCTCAACACCGATAAGTCATTCAATAGAAAATATTTGCACGTAAGCAAAAAGCATCAAACCATGACTAGCGGTAAAAAAGAGCCGTTGCCGCAATACAAAAAGCATCAGCAACCAACGACTAGATTAACATCATTAATGCTCCACACACGCATCCGTGAATATTCACAACGTTGCATTAGCCGATGTACTTGTGACACAGTACAGTATAAAGAGCTCCTAGCGATACTTGTCGGTGCAAGTGCAATATCGAAAGGTACAGATTCTAAAGATGTACAGGTCACCAAGATTTCCCCACTAGAACGGCTTGCCGTTTAGTGGTGGGAGTAAGTCAATAATGTTTATCTGCATATTTTAGGGTATTAATCGCAGTATTCATATCCCGATCGTATAGAATGTTGTACAAACATTGCCACTGATAGATTGACAGTTTCAGCATGTTTTAGGAACTAATATGAACAGCTTGTTTATGCGTAAACAGTAATAAACCATCTAAACCAAATGAATAGCCAAGACCAGATAATTTCCATCCACCAAAAGGTGCTGCTGGAGATAAGTCAGAATGGCTATTAATCCAGACAGTCCCCGTTTCCATTTGACTGGCGATCCAAGCTGCTTGTTCCAGATCTTGTGTCCATATTGAGCCCCCTAAACCAAAATTACTATGGTTGGTGCGTTGAATAACATCATTGATATCATTAAATTTTAAAATAGGTAATACGGGACCAAATTGTTCTTCATCGACCAATGCAATACCTTCTTTTACCGCTGTCATGAGTGTTGGTGCAATAAAATATCCTTGTTCTGGTAAGGTAGGTATTTTATTGATAATTATACCACCATGTGCAACGGCATCGGCAATTAAAGCTTTCACTTTGTGATATTGTGCGGCATTTTGTACAGGACCAAAACTGACTTGTGGATTTAAACCATTGCCTATATGTTGTCGCTCTGCAATTTTAACCAACTGGGCTGTCAATGCATCATAAATATTTTCATGTATATAAAGGCGTTTAAGAGCAGCACAGGTTTGGCCTACATTTAAAAAAGCGGATGCAAAGATTTTTTCTGCCGTTGTCTCAATATCAACATCATCAAGTACAATACCAACATCATTTCCTCCTAACTCAAGCACAACACTTTTTAAGGTCTTGACAGAATGTGCAAGAATGTTTTGTCCTGTTCGTGTTGAGCCAGTAAACGTTACTTTAGCAATTTGAGGATGTTCACTGAGTGCCTGACCAATATCGCCTTTACCTAAGATCAGATTACAAACACCTTTGGGTAAATGACGATTGATGATTTCAACCAGTTTAATGGTACTTAAAGGTGTATATTCTGAGGGTTTATTCACCACACAATTTTTAGCTTTTAACGCTGGAAATAAATGCCATACCGCAATCATAAAGGGCCAATTCCATGGCGTGATTGAGGCAACTACGCCAAGTGGACGATTGTAGACTTGAATCACTTTTCCGCTAGGATCATGTATGGTTTCTACTGGAATTTCTAGTGTGGTTAAATATTCAATCCAGTTGGCACTGGCCTCAACTTCAAATTGTGCCATGGCCAAAGTTTTACCTTGTTCAAGGGTAATAAGTTGTGCAAGATCCTCTTTCTCTTTACGAATATCTGCAGCAATATCGATAAAAGCAAGATTAATTTGATGGTCTGATGTATTTTTCCATGTTTTAAAAGCCTCATTTGCACTTTGTACGGCAAAATTCACTTGCGTGATAGATGCACTTGAAACATTGGCTAATATTTGTTCTGTTGCCGGATTGATAATGGTAAATATTTCGGCTGTTCCTGTGGGCATTGTGCCATTAATGATTAAATTGGTATTCATATAAATTTTATCCATCGACCTACTTGATCGCATTTTAGCGAGGAATCCAGATGACCAACTCATCCTAAAGTATGATTTTCTGTATGTTTTTTATTTTTTAAAGCATTTAAAATTATCGCGAAGTCATTTCATGCATCATAAGTCAGGTGAGGAATATCAGCGAGTGGCAGTAGCCATAAAAAGCTCATATTTTCTTTATTTTATTGCCTGATTTTGCTATAAATCATATACAATAATTCTTTTATAAACATTAATTTAATTAATATTTTACAACACTATAAATTTAGGTTTTTGCCTCATCAAGAACAGCAAATATTGCTTAATCAAGCAATGGGTTCTGCTCGTTTTGTGTGGAATCAAATGCTTGCTAAATCATTTAAAATGTTTGCTAAAGATGAATATATACGCTACGAAAGCATTGAGAAAAATTTAAAACCTCTTAAAAAAACGCCTGAATTTTCTTTTCTAGGCAATACTTATTCAGCATGTTTACAGCAAAAAATCCGTGACCTTGCTCAAGTATGGGCTAAATTCTACCATCCGAAAGATCATGCTCGTTTAAAAGAAAACAAACGAAAACCACGTAAAGCAAAATTGTTTAAATTGGCTGATGGTGCTGAAATTCAGCTTAGACCACTCATGCCACGATTAAAAAAAATCAGCTGGTGAGCAATCTTTTATAGTTTTAGCGAGAATGCAGACGTTAATGCTTCTCGCAACATTTTGGCGGTAGGACATAGCGTTTTGTCTGTCGAGGGAAGATGTGCTAAAGGTCGATCTGTGAAGCAGAAAGTAAGTGAAATCCGTAAGGAAGTCACCTCAGCGCTGTTGCTTTTAGAATCCTCCACTTAAGCTAGTCAAAAGTGGAGGGAGTATGTCAAGTCAATCTAAGGTTTGAACACCGCCACCATTGACGAATAATGTTTGTCCAGAAATCCATGATGACATTGGTGAAGCAAAGAATAATACTGCTCTTGCAATATCCTCTGGCTCTCCTAATCGTTGTAATGGTGTATGCGAAAGCATCGTTTTTTCAATTTCAGCAGTTATCACACTTTCTAAGGCAGCGGTACGAATTGCTCCTGGTCCTACAGCATTAATACGTATATGCGGCCCAAAATCATGGGCTAAATTTGCAACCATATGATTAAGGGCGGCTTTTGATGATGCATATCCACTCATCGCAGGACTTTTATTAATCGAACTCATTGAACTAATATTGATAATTGAACCATAACCAGCCTGATCCATATGCGGTGCAACCAACTGACATAATCTCCATGCCGCAAAGACATTAAGTTGAAAATCACGTTCAATGGTATCTATATCAATTTGACTTGGTGATTCTCGCCCTCCACCACCACCTCCAGCATTATTCACCAAAATATGAATATGACCAAAAGTTGTTATAGTTTGATTCACAGCATTAACCAATTCATCATCCTGTAAAATATTACAGGCGACACAGGTGATATTTCCTCCTGTAAGTTGATGGATTTCGTTTGCTGTATGTTTAGCTTTTTCTAAGTTTAAATCGGCAATCATGACATTGGCACCTGCTTGTGCAAGAATAAGTGCACTGGCTTTGCCAATACCTGCAGCACCACCAGTCACCAATGCAGTTTTATTTGTTAATACAAGTAGATCCATCGGTATCATTCTGATTTATCTCCAATCATTTATTTAAATTAAAAAAATTCTAGTTATAGATCGTCATGTTTAAATCATATGTGATTCGCTGTATCATATGTTCTCTAGTTGCAATAATTTACAGTTTTATTGATTCATTTGCTGATAGAAATTAGCCTAAGCAAAAAACAAATCAGAATTTACTAAACTACTTTACCGTGAAAATTCCTGAAAAATTATGCTCAATTTCTTTATATCAAAAGCAATAGTATATTCATCACTGATTCAGATAAGTAAATAAATGATGAACCTTTGATGCTCAATTCGATGGCTTTCTTTGGCCAGAATCAGCCATTTGAAACCATGGCTGCTGTGTCCCTTAAGTAGGCAATGGAATCGCCTTCACGGTCAATGCTATGAACTTTTATTTTCTCAATCGGATACTGTTCAATCGTTTTGATGTGTTCTGCGAGTGAGTCCACATGAGATTTGCACTCACTGTATTGTTCACTGAATGTGGAATAAGAGCCAGATACTGTGTCGATATCTATGCCTTAAAAGACGGAGTTTTACGCTCAATCTGATAAAATATTCAACAAAACTGTTAAAATAAGTTAATTAATATCCTTTTTATAATCCGTTGTAATTTCATCTGTTACTATTTTTTCTTCTTTCTCAGCTTTTTCAATGCCCTCTTGAATGGCTTCCTGAGCAACAGCTTCATCAACATCCGTTTGTTGTAATTCTTGCTGAATTTGAGTAAAAATTTGATCTGTTTGCAAAACAACATAAATTGGAAAATGATCTGAACCTATATGAGCTAAACGTTGCATTTGCACTAAGGCGAAATCAGTACTATGAAATACATGATCTAATGACCAGCGTAATAATGGATAATCTGCATGAAAGGTATTGATATAGTGACGTCCAACACGAGGATCTAATAAACCACTAATCCTTCGAAATAAACGTGTTGTCCTTGACCATGCTACATCATTAAGATCCCCCATCACGATGCAACTGCTATCCAGGTCTTTTACCTGATCGCCAATAATGAGTAATTCAGCATCACGTAAAGTTGAATCTTTGGCTTCGGTTGGGCTAGGTGGTTTTGGATGTAAACAATATAATCTCACAGT
>NZ_CP127912.1 GCF_032823475.1 Acinetobacter sp. SAAs474 | reverse complement strand
ATGAATAACCTTTAGCTTGCATCATTCGAACCTCATCTTTAGAGGCCCCATTTTTCATTAATGTCCATAACATCATGAAATAGAGTCCAGAAAAATCTTCATAGTATTTTTCAGAAAAATTATTATCTTCCTCAAAGTCATCTATTCGCTTTTCTAATCGATTCACCAGATCCTCAATACGATCTGCCTGATGCTTAACAGCAATAGATTGAAAATCATTGGTCAAAATCTTACTGAATAACTTACTGGTTCTGATTCCTTCTGAATTAGCCAATTGATCATAAAATTCGGCCACTTGTGGATCCAATCTGACTGCATAAGTTTTGACTTTTTCGCCCATAAATTACATCTCTTATAAAAATTAGATTTTGTACACAATTAAATGTATATAATTCAATAAATTAAAATAAAATTATAAAAAAATTCCGTACAAATAAGTTTGTACGGAATTTTTTTATTATAAAACAAAAACTTATTCAAATATAATGCTTTTTTTATGTACAACCAAGAGTACACAATTTTTATTATATTTATCAATATCTTATCTAAAAAAAGTATGATTTTCATGTACAAGTATGTGCACAGTATAAAAAATAGATAATTCAATTACTTATTCTAAAAAAAGACCTTTTTTCTGTACACGTTTTCAAGACATTAAAAAAATGCTGAAACCCTTACCACATAAGGCTTTGAAGGTTGTCATCGTTAGATGCGTGGTGTGTGACAAAAAAATCCCGGCATGTGCCGGATCTTGGATTGGAAAATTGGCTAAAGTGACGTAGGGCCGGTGCTTGGTTTTGTAGAGAACGGTTTATGTATTTCTTGCTTTAGAAAACCGCAAGAAATTGACTTCTTGTCTGTTCATTCAGGCTAAGAACTTCAAGATAAAATTTTAATAATAATAAAAAGTTCATAGAGCGCATTTAGAAGCAATTTAAGAACCTTTAACTAAAAAACATAGGGTCACATAGTAAAAAATAGAAAACAGCTCAAAAAACGCAAATGAGAGCGAAATAAAGGGATATTTGGGATCAAGACAGATTCATAGAACGAGTGTCTACGAGTGAACTAACAAAATTTGCGCCTAGATCCTTCTGAAAAACAGCTTTTGAATTTTGTGAACCTAAGAGAAATTAGATTATATGCAGATATTTGCTCCTGGACCGAGCGTAGCGAGAAAAAAGCTTTATGAGCGAAGCGAATTCCGAGTTGCTTTTGCTTTTTCTGAAAGTCACGCAAGTATTCACCAAAAAATTGCCCCGCCGAACTGAGCGAAAGCGAAGTTCAATAGAGTTTGAGCGAAGCGAAAACCAAGGGCAATTTTAAAGAAAAAAGGCTTTTAATATATTTTAATGCTTTTAAATGCTTTTAGCCCCTCTGTAAGCCTTATAAATTAAGGGTTTAACTTCGTATAAACACACAAATTCTCTTATATAAACACACAAATTCTCTTATATAAACACACAAATTCTCTTATATAAACACACAAATTCTCTTGATAAGCACACATAATTTATGTAGTGTTTAAATGGGGTCATAATTAGAAATTTATGAAATGAAAAATGGTTTAGTTGTTAAAGATAATGCACTAATAAATGCTAGCTACAATTTAGAATTAACTGAGCAGCGTTTAATACTATTAGCCATTATTAATGCTAGAGAAACAGGACAAGGCCTAAGTGCCACTGAAGCTCTAGATATACATGCTAGTGAATATGCAAAACACTTTAATGTTTCAATTGATGCCTCATATAAAGCGTTAAAAGATGCTGTAAATAATTTATTTAATCGCCAATTTAGCTATACAAAGGAATATAAGAAAACAGGGAAAATAGGTATTAAAAAGACTAGATGGGTTAGTGATATTTTTTATGTTGATGAGCTAGCAATTCTACAAATTACTTTTGCTCCAGATGTTGTTCCATTAATTACAAAATTAGAAAAGCATTTTACGAGTTATCAACTAAAACAGGTATCTCACTTAACTAGCAAATATTCAACTAGGCTTTATGAGCTCTTAATAGCTTGGCGTGAAGTAGGTAAAACTCCATTTATTCCTTTGCAAGATCTACGAAATAATTTAGGTGTAGAAAATAATGAATATCAACGTATGCATCATTTTAAAAGTAGGGTCTTAGATAGTGCTATAGCACAAATTAATGAGTACACAGATATTAAAGCCTCATATAATCAACATAAGGAAGGACGTATTATTTCTGGATTTTCATTTACCTTTAAAGAGAAGAAAGAAAGTAAAAAAGATCATTCTCATGACTCTCAAATCATCATTAAAAAAATGAGCGTTGCTCAACGCCACCTTTTTGCACAAAAACTTTCTGAAATGCCTGAAATGAGTAGTTATTCCCAAGGAACTGAAAGCTTTGAACAGTTTGCTCTTCGCATAGCTGAAATGTTAGAAGATCCTATTAAATTACAAGAGCTTTCCCCATATCTTAAGAAAGCTGGATATATGTCCTAATTAACGAGAAAAAACTTTTAAATTACTTCTATATATCTTAGATACAGAGCAGTAATTGTACCTAGTAATACCAGACAGATAAAAATACTAAAAATAACAAGCGATAAACTTGTTTTTCGCTTGTCCTCACTTGATCTCAAAGGCTGTCCTATCTTGTCCTCAACAACAACTTGAGGACTGTCCTTATTGTCTTTGTTAGCAAAAGCATTATGTTCAATTAATAATAAAAGTTTATCGTGCTTAGAAGACATATCATCAAGCCTTTTAGACATTTCTTCTTTATCTTTTTTTAACTCTGAAATCTGTTCTTTTAATAAAAATATGATGTCCTCACTTGATCTCAAAGGCTGTCCTATCTTGTCCTCAACGACAACTTGAGGACTGTCCTCAGTTGTTTTAAAGCTGTTGGTACTGCTCTCACCAAAAACTCTAACCAAATCGACATATTGAATGACTTTAGTTCCATTTTCATTAAGCTGTGTTGATAATTCACCATCATTTATTTTTTTATAAAGGTGACTTCGTGCAACCTTAAATTGCTTTGAAGCTTCAACTATTGTAAGTAATGCCATAAAAGTTCATCAATTGAGTTTTAATTGGTAATAATTAAATAACCATATCAAATTCATACAGCACAATAAATAGAAACAATTTTGGCCAATGAAGCTTTCATGTATTCTCTTACACTCAATTAAAAGTTATACTTTTATATAACTTTTAACTAAAGAGCTAAATATGCTACATACAAATCTACGTAAAGTTGGTGGCTCAGTCATGTTAGCTGTACCTCCTGCAATCTTAAAGAAACTTGGTTTAGATGCTGGAAAAAGTGTTTCTCTTGATGTTCAAAATGGAAAGCTATTAGTTGAGCCTAAAAAGAAGCCATCTTATAAATTAGAGGATCTTCTTGCTGAACATCAATCAATGGATCTCGAACAAGATGCATGGAAAGGTATGAAACCTGTAGGTAGAGAAGAAATCTAATGCATAGAGGTGATATTTATTTAATTTCTTTAGACCCAACTTTAGGCCATGAACAACAAGGTAAGCGACCTGTTCTAGTAATTTCACCAAAATCCTTTAATTTAGTGACTAAAATGCCAATCGTTCTTCCTATTACATCAGGTGGAAAATTCGCACGAAACTTAGGCTTTGCAGTTGAAATCACTGACTGTAAAACAACTGGAGTTGTTCGTTGTGATCAACCTAGAGCTTTAGATTTTGATGCTCGACATGCCAAATTTTTAGAATCAGTCAATACCGATGTTTTAGATGAAGTTATGGCACGTTTTACAGCGATCTTTGAAGAGTAGTACTTTAAATTTAATCTAAAGAAAATCGTGGAACATTGCTCAAGAATTAAGCGTGGAACATGAAAAATAACTAAAACAGCCTGAGCGTGACTGCTTAGGCTGTTTTTACATCAATAAGATATTGTTTTAAAAGGATTTTTAAAGGACGTTTCGTATAACGTGTATTATGTTAATTTTAGAAAATCTTAATTTATTATTCTAAGTTTTTCTCCATAATTACTAGTTCAATGTCATCATAAACTTCATTGTCTTCAGCTTTAAAGAAATCATTTTTCTCCCAGAAACTTAGAGAAGCTTTATTAGTTGAAGCACAACTAAGTATGATTGATTTGAAACCCTTTTCTTTCAACTCATTAGCTATATTATCTATAATTTGTCTAGAAGAGTAGTGGCTATTCAATTTCTCATTAATTATAAAGCAGTTAAAAATGCTATAATTCCAAAAATAATCCCAGGAATATTAGCTACAAAAATAGGGTAGTCTTTACGTTTTAAGCCATAAAGTACCCATAAGCTACAACTTAGTACAGCAACTAAAGGTTGAATAGGACTTCCTTTGATACCATTCAAGTTATTTATAATTTGTGGGACATAAGAGACATACATACCAATAGTCATTATAGTTGCTAACCAACCTAAAATTTTAATAGTATGATTATTTTGTTTTTCTTTCATATCTATCCTTAAATTAATTTTATTCAAAATATCTATTTATCAGATGAGCTATTATTAGTATTTAACTGATGATATGCATCATATAACTTTATCTCTTGAATAGGATAAGGGATTGAAATTGATTTGGTATGGAATGCTTTCACTACTGATTGTTGTATATAGCTCGTAGATGCTGCTGTAGATATTTTAGTAGTATCAACCCACCAACGTACAGTTAAGTTAATTGAAAAGTTCTCTAAAGTTGTAATATCTACAGTAAAATTAGGTTTTTTTAGGATATTTGGATCATTATTTAAAAGATTAAGAATAATATTCTGTGCCTTTTGTAGATCGACTTCATATCCTACACCAATAGTAAACTCACAGCGACGATTTTGTACGCTATTAACTGTTATAGGGCTAGTATATACGGTAGCATTAGGGATAACTAAACGTCTACCATCAGGAGACCGTAAAAAGGTAGCACGAATTTGAATATCTTCAACAGTACCTTCCATACTATTAACAATAATATTATCGCCAATTTTAAACGGTTCACTAAGTAGAATGAGAATACCTGAAAGCAAATTCTGAAAAATATCTTTAAATGCAAAACTTATTGCTACCGAACCTATTCCTAATGCCCCTATTAATTGTCCTGGTGTAAATCCAGGAACAGAAATTACCATAGCAATTAAAAAACCGAAGAAAATAATTATAGAGCTTCCTACTCTATTCAAAACTAAAATTAAATTCTTTTTATTATATGAATGCTCAATCAGACTTTTTCGTATAAAAAACTTAAATAGTTTTGAAATTAAATAAAAAATAATAAATATAGTTAAAGCTATAATAAAATATGGTAAGCGCTCCCAAAATCCATTAATTATATTGTCAATAGCTACATAAGCATCGTTATATTTATTTATGTTTTCAGTAATTTTACTTACAGTCTTATCACTAGCATTATGTAATAATTGAGATGTTTGGTTAGTTAACATTTCTTGTTCTTCAGACATTATTAATCCTTTTTTAATGAAAAATTTATATCTTCATATAATAAATTAATTTTAGATAAAGTATGTTTCTCCGTCTTGATCAACAATAAATATTCCGTTTTCACTATATTCTAATAAATAGATATCCTTAATATCTAAATTAATATCTTTAATTTTACTTATTAGCCAATCTTCATCTTTATAAATTTGATTTAAAGATGTACTTTTGATACATCCATTATTTATTAATATTTTTGATGGCTTTTCATTTGGGTTTAAAATAACACTTAATTGACCATTTGGTTCAATTTGAGCATAATATATTTGATTAAAAGAATTAATTCCTTGAATGTGTATTAATGAACTAATATTTAATATATCAATTTTATTTTTATTTTTATTAATATTTGAAATAATAAATTTTTTATTTTCTATAATTGGTATAGGATCACCAACAGCAATTTTTTGTAATATATCAAATTTTCTGGTTAAATAGTTAAATAATGAAATTAAGAATACTCCAATAATAAGAACTAAAATATATTGTAAAAAAGAAATATTATCATTATATATTATTCCTCCTATTATTCCTCCTAATATAAAATTTCCAACAAAATCTATAGGTGTTAATTGTGAAAGCTGAGTTTTACCTGATATACTTAAATGAAAAATTACAATAATAAAACCGATTATTAATTTAATTAATAAGAATGTATAAAACATAAATAAATACCTTTTATTGATTCATACCAACTATAAATTGAGAGCAATTAGAATATTCAGAAGCTGAATTTATTCTTTTATTATTGATTTTAAATGCATTTTTTGATTGACTATCACCTAAAGATTCTTTAGTTAACATTCCTAGTTTTCTAATTTCATTAGGGTTTAACATTTTATTTTCAACAGCAACATTTATTGTTGTACAAGTCGCATTTACTATATTATAGCGTCCAATTAATTTAGTACTTATTAAATATCCAATAAAAATACCTAGAATGAAAAATATGAATATAATTAAAAATATTTTTTTTGTTTTCATTTTGCATAATCCTATGTTTATTTAAAAAAACTTAATCTTGAAATAGTAAACCAGCATCAATAATAAAGTCTTGTGCAGTACATCCATAACTTTCATCTGATGCTAAAAAAAGAGCTAAACGTGCGCAATCTGAAGGAATTAATCTAGATTTAAGCATTTGTTTTTTAATAAATAAAGAATTATTAGCTTTTAATCCTTTTTTATCTTCTTCCCACATTTTATCTTGTTTAGGTGTTTTTATTGCTCCTGGTATTAAATTATTTACACGAATATTTTTTTCACCTAATTGACGAGCTAATGATCTCGTCATACCATGTATTGCAGCTTTAGCTGTTGTATAACATATTAAGTTTGAGATACCTTGCATCCAGGAAATAGAGCCTACATTTATAATACTACCACCTCCTCTTTTTTCCATACTATCTACTACGGATTGTATAGCAAAAAAATAGTGTCTTAAATTTAAATTAATACTTTCATCCCAATCATCTTGAGTAATATCTATAAAATCATGACGAATATCACTAGCAGCATTATTAATTAAAATATCTATACCACTCCATTTATCTTCTATATTTTTAATACAATTTTTTAGCATGTTAATATCTGTGACATCACAAAACTGATAAAAAATATTTTTATATTTTTTCTTATTAAACTTCTTTTGTAATAGCAATGCATCATCTTCATTAATATCTAAAAAAGCAACTTTTGCATCCTGACACACAAATGCTTCTACAAATGCAGCACCAATACCTGATGCACCACCTGTAATGAGAATAACTTTATTTTTTAATGATAAATATTCTACTTGTTGATATATACTTTTCATAATAATTTATTTCTATAATTTAATTAGTTTAACTATACTTTTTTTTATCTAAAAACAGTATATTTTCTCATAAAAATTACATCACTTAACAAATTAATTTATCTAGATAAGCTTAAGATGATTATATTGAAATAAATCTTAATAATATAAGATAGAGGAAATGATCGTATGCTTACATTTGATTCTGTTGATTGTATACCTAATCTGACACAACTAGGTGAGTCACCGGTTTGGTCATCTTTTGAACAATGTCTTTATTTTGTTGATATATTAGATGCAAAAATTCACCGCTATGACCCTTATTTAGATAAACATCAATGTATTCCTGTGGAGGAACATATTGGATGTATTGGATTAAGAAGAAATGGTGGATTTATTGCAGGAATGAGAACAGGAATTTTCTTATTATCTCCAGATGGACGAATTGAAAAAAAAATAATTTCTAATCCTACTGATCCAAATTTTAGTCGTTTTAATGATGGATGTATTGATCCGTGGGGACGATTCTGGTGTGGTAGTATTTGGGAGAGGGACAATCAAAATAAAGCAATATTATTATGTATAGATCAAAATCAGCAAGTGATTATTCTTGAAAATAAATTATGCATCACGAATGGAATAGCATTTTCATCAGATAAGAAATGGTTATATTTTAGTGATTCTAAATATCAACATATTTATCGCTATAAGTTAGATTCATCGACAGGAAATATTATTTCAAATAAGGAGTTATTGTCAAACTATAAGTATACTCATCAAGCAAATTATTCAAACTTAGCTTATATTGATGCTCCTGATGGAGCAACATTTGACACACAAAATAATTACTGGTCTGCACAATATAATCAGAGTACTATCTTATGTATGGATATTAATCAGAATATTCATCTTAAATATAAGCTAAGTGCTCAACATCCAACTAAAATTATTTTTGGGGGAAAGAATATGAATATACTCTTTGTAACGACTGCTTCAGTTCAACACAATGATATAGCTCAATTTCCAGATTCTGGTAAATTACTTATGGCAGAAACATCATTACAAGGTGTTAAAAGTTTAGCACTAGCTTGGTAAAATTTAAATTATGTTTCTACTATTTGTTGTCTATTTATTTTTTACTATAGAAAAAGACACCTCAAATTAGACTAAGAGTATCAAGATTTTATGATATATCTCAATAAGTTATTTTTTATATTAATTATTTTTAAAATTTTGTAACATAGCTTCACTCAGAATTTTATTCATGCGAGTCTAATAACCTCTCCCTTGAGATTTTAACCATATAAGTACATCAGTATCAAGGAGAACAGACGTTTATTGTTTCAAAAGATATATCATATTTTTTCTGATTCTTTTGGTTTTTAGCCTCAATCTATTCGAAATACAGTTCTATAAAAAACATTCAAATTTGTATATACAATAATGGGTTTTGTCGCATTAAGATAATGTAGTTAAAAAATTGATTTTTTAAGTGGTTTAAAATTGCATATTTCACTTGAAATTAACATAATACACCTTATGCGAAATACCCTTGTTAGAACCCATTTAAAGTGTTTGTATTCTCAACAATAAAAATGTCTGATCTATGATGCACATCAACATCATGGACTGGATATGAATCGAGATGCTGTTCTACAAGATGTTCGAGATCAACATATTATATAAGTCCGTTCTGCTGAAATTCTAAATCTTTCAACTCGTCAAATTACCCAATTGTTACAGAAGCTCAATCAAAATGGTGTTTCAGGTCTAGCACATGCCAGCCGTGATCAACCTGGTCATCGTCGCCATAACGATTTGTTAAAATCAGAATGCCTTTCCATTATTTCTGAACATTTGCTTGGCTTTGGTCCAACCTTGGCTCATGATAAGCTCATCAGCATGTTTGGCTTGAATATCCCGGTAGAAACGGTTCGGCGCTAGATTCCTCGATTCAAATGACAAAAACGTTCATATCAGCCTCGATATAACCGTGATTGCTTTGGTGACTTGATTCATGACTTTATGCAGATCCATTTAACTATTTGGTAAGAAAAAATAGCTTCCTAATAGAAATTAGAATGAAAGAATAATACTTGAAATATTTTGGTTGATTAAGATTGAGAAACATTTATTCAACAAAGAATTACACCAGACAAGAATCGATATAAATACTCTATTATTTACTAAATAAGAGTCTAATTAAAATGAAAAAGCTATCGATTGCTATCCTATCTTTTATCGCATTAACACCAATGTTCTCAAATGCTGCTCCTTCAAAGAAACCAGTCAATAAATGGACATGTGAGGACTTCTTAATGATTGATCAAAAATTTCAGCCAACAGCTATTGGAGTCAATATTGCTTTAAATATGAATAATAAAGGGGTAGAAAATCAAGTTATCAATATGCAAGGTATTGATACAGTTACACCTATTGTTGTTCGGGAATGTACTAAAAATAAAAAGCAAAGTTTTAAACAAGTATTAGCTAAAGAGTGGAACAAAATTAAATAATAAAAAAGCCCAACAATATGTTGGGCTTTTTTATGTCTGAAATTTGGATGTTAGAACCCATTTTGATTGCTATACATTGAATCCTATATGCTTTCCTGTTGGAAGCTCTACATCAATACGCAGTTTTCCGCCCATTGCTTCGACATACTTTTTCATGGTTGAAATCTTAAGATCATTCCCACGATTTTCAATTGCTGAAAGAGAAGGTTGTTTAATACCAAGGGTTTCAGCCAATTCTTTTTGAGAAATCTCTAATTCTTCACGAATCAAATAAAGCTGATTTTTCAATAACAATTCATCAGCCATTTGTTGAATACGAGTTTGGCTCTCTGGAGAGCGACTAGCTAATAATTCTTGTAGGGTCTTAGCCATCTAATTGATCTCCTAAAGTTGAGAGATGAAGTTCGTATTGCTCATCTGCAATTGCTAACATCTCTGTATAAAAACGCTTTTTACCACTTTTATCTCCGATACATAGCACAATAGCCTGACGTAAAGGATCAAATGCAAAAAAAGCCCGGAGTGGTTTACCACGATGTTGAACACGAAGCTCTTTCATGTTGGTAAATTTAGAGTCATACACGGTATCTACTAAAGGGCGGCCTAAGCTCGGTCCCTGTTGTTGCAGAACAACCAAAGCAGCTAAGACCTTCTCTTGTGTCGATTCATCTTGCTGTTCAAGCCATTCATTAAATAGATCTGTCGTAATGACTATCCACATACCACAACCAAAATATAGATTATAGTCTATATTTTAGGAGCATTATGCTTGTTTTGCAAATGAGAAATAATAGGCAATAAAAAACCCCGACATCCTGTCGGGGTTTTTCGTATTGGTTGGTTAAGCCTAACTCCTGTTGAGCTTCACATTCCTGGTGTATGAACGTCTTATCGTTGTTTTGTGTTCTGGAACATCCTGTTCCTGCATGAGTTCATCATAGGAGATTTGTTACAGAGTGTATATGGGTAAAATCCTTAAATTGCTGTGCGCTTAGGCGTACAAAATTGTGTGAATTTTATCCATATATTTATCCGCAGAAAATGTGGACAAATTAGAGGATGAAAGGCCTATATTGATTAGGGAATTACTGTTTTAGACGTTTTTTTAACCGATTTTATGGGCAAAAAGTGACAAATTGGTTTAAAAAACAGCCAACATGTTTCCAGATTGGCTTTTTGCTATTTTTTGGGGTGGGTGAAAATTTTTAACTGTATGAAAAACAAAGTATTTCTATAAAACGTTTCGTATAAGCGCCATTATGTTAAATGAGGTACTTACATACGTCATTCCTCTCTAATTTCTACTGTATAGAATAATTCAATCAGTTTAGTATTAATGAAGTAGATATAAAACATCATCCGATGGTTTTATAAGAACAATAATTACATATGACACATTCTTCACATTTAGGTTTTCTTGCATGACATACTTTCATGCCATGTTGAATTAACCATTCGTGAGCATGCTTTTTAAATTCAATTGGTGTGATGGTATTTATAGTCTCAGCTGCAATTTCAGCCGAAGATGTTTTCACGATACCTAGCCTATTTAGTAGTCTTAAAATGTGCGTATCTACAGCGATACTAGGGGTGTCGAATACAAAATTCATCATAATATCTGCAACCTTTGGCCCAACTCCTTGCAATGAGAGTAAGTCTTTTTTGTTGCTTGGTATCTCACCATTAAACTTAGTAATAATCTGATGAGCCATAACTTTTAGGTTTTTAGTTTTACGATTGTAATGTGCTACAGGTTTAATTATTTCTCTTAATTCTTCATCCTCTAGTTTTAATAGTTCCTCAAATGTTGATACCTTTTCATATAACGGAACGCATGCTTTTACAACTCTGCTAGTCGTAGTCATAGTTGATAAGCAGACAGAAACCAGGCTTTTAAAAGGATTGCTTGATAATCCATTGGTCATCCATGGATCATCTGTATTCTCGAAAATTTCATAGGTCTGGCTTAAGATTAAGTAAATTTTCGAAATTTTTTCTGGATTTGTAGTCATGAAAGAAATCTAAACTATTAAAAGTGCTTTAACTTTATAAAAATTTAAGAAAAAATGTCAGTATTACTTTTTATTTTTATTAGTAGATAAAAGATCATTTATAAAAAATTGAACTTACACAAATAGTTTACAAGCTCTGGTTAAGATTTTCTAAATTAACATAATACACGTTATACGAAACTTCAAAAAATAGCTCCTGATCGAGAGTCTATTTAACATAAAATCTCTTATGCGAAACCCAGGTTAATCCTGGGCTTTTTGTTCAATCTCATCATTGGCCGAGAACATACTTGGATTCGTAAGCCTGATATTTTCCTGACAACTTCCACACAGCATCAATCCTGCAAAAAGTTGTACATTTTGTCTATTTTCACAAAGCGTACATGGCTTTGAAAGCTGAATAATATTATCTGACACTACTTTACCCTCTTATAGTTATCATCTGCAT
>NZ_CP127911.1 GCF_032823475.1 Acinetobacter sp. SAAs474 | reverse complement strand
ATAAAAAGATTATGTTTTTAATTTCATAAGACGAGGCTATATCATCAACTCGCTTAATGCAAGGTAAACCTCGTTTTAATGCAAGGTAAACCTCGTTTTAATGCAAGGTAAACCTCGTTTTAATGCAAGGTAAACCTCGTTTTATAATCTCTAAGAAAGTTATAAATAAAGGTTTTTAGACCACCTAAAAGCATTTAAAAGTTTTAAAATAATTAAAAGCCTAGGGAGTGAAAAATTGCCCTTGGTTTTCGCTACGCTCAAACTCTATTGAACTTCGCTTTCGCTCAGTTCGTGGGGCAATTTTTAAGTTAATACCTGGTATAAGTCATCAAGAAAAAAAGAAACTCGGAATTCGCTTCGCTCATCAGTTTTTTATACTCGCTTCGCTCGATCTAGATACAAATAGATTTAACTCATCACACTATTTTTGAGAGTTTTAATACTTAAAAACATGTTTTTCAGAGGGGCGAGGCGCGACTTTTCATTGTGACAGCTCGTAGACACTCGCTTAAAAACGTTATTTTTCATTCAAATATATAAAAATAATAAAGCTTTTCACCGGCATAACTCATGTGCCGGTGAATGGTGCCAGTAAGCAGTGCCGGTAAATTAAGAATACCTATGATAATTCACGGTAACGCAACCGCTACGCTACCCTCTGAAACCTTTGCTATCGCTAGGTTTCAGCCCGAAAGGGTTCGGGATGGGTTTGCTAAAACGCTAGGGCGTTTTTACCTTCTTCCAAGGTCCCCGTCGTTGCGCTGCCGCGCACGACAACCCCCTTACTGAAAAGTATTGAGCTTCATTTGCTACGCAATGAACTCAACGAACTTTTTTAACCGTAAGAGGGTTGTCGTGCACTTCGTTACGACGGGGATGGGCTAGCCCCCCACTTCAAGGTCAGGCGTTGGGACGCCTTAAAAAATGGGTACGCTTCGCTTCCATTTTTTCCCTTTCGTGGCTCCCCCCTTGTCCTCTCCGCTGGGGCTTCGAGGATGCTTCACTGTCGTTCAGCCCCCCTTCGGGGCAACCGCGTATCAATATGCATTATGCATTTGGTAGAAATTGTCAGTCTTTATATTTTTTCTTGAAAAGCAGCAGATCTGTCATTGCTGCTGATTGAATAGATATTTTGCTAAAAAATTATCATTGGATTATTTAAAATAATCATATAAAAAAACTAGATAGAAGTATGTCTTTGAAAAATAAATGAAATTTTCATAATTATTATATATTTTTAATTATTATTATATTTGTTTTATTATTAATATTATTAATTAATAATATTAATATTTAATAATAATTGTTTTATTTAGTTTATATATATTTATTATTAGTGATAATAAATAAAATTAATAATTTATACTAAGCATATGATTTTTAATAATATTTTAAATAAATGAAAATCCTTTTTAATTAAGTAATATTTTGCCTTTATTTTAATTGATTTTAATTACTATATTTTTATTTTTTTTATTGAAGTGTCATGAAAGCATTTATAGTTTTTTTGATTTTGGTTTTTTCTTACTTTTTCATTCCAGATATTTCTAGAGGATTAAGTAAATTTTTTGAATATAGGTATGCACACGTAATTTCTTTAATCACTGGAATATTGATATTTATTTCATTTAATTTTGGTCAATCAGTAAGCTCAATTTCTAAACTCTTAGAAAGGTTGGTTTCTTACTTAACAATATTGTTCTTAATCACTTTTTTTGTATTGTGGGTAAATGCTTATTATTGGAAAAAAGTTACTGGTGCAGAGCTTATTATTTTCTTAGGATTCAGTACCTTAGGTTTTTTTATTTGTATTTTAATGGATCGTATTTTTACTCCTTCACTTGAGAAAGTAAAAGCAACGGTCACACAAAAATCTGGAACTCAGCGAGATGCGAGATCAGATATCAGAACGATTGATGAGAGCTTTACAGAGATATTGGAATATGATCCTGTACCGTATTTTAAAAAAGATGGGTGGTTTTTTGGTATAGGGGCTGATGGTTTACCCATTATGTATGAGAGTAAAAATCTTCCACATCTACAAATTACGGGCGCATCTGGTTTTGGCAAAAGTGTGGAGTTGGCATCGTTAGGATATCAGGCCATTTTAAAAGGAGAAACGTTGATTCATTTTGATCCTAAACAAGGTGGTGATGAGTGGACTGCGCATGTACTGAGGCAAGCGGCTCAAAATATGGGAGTACCTTTTTACTTCATAAATCTTTGTTCACCTGTGCCTCAAATTAATATTCTTCAAGACGCGACGATTGCTCAAAAGGTCAATCTTTTGGTTAGGCTTTTGAACTTGGAAAAGAATGATAGTAATGCCGACTATTTCCGAACGAAGAGTCGGAAAATGGCAAGATTTATTGCAAAGAATTATGAAGAAAATATGACCTTAAGAGAGCTGAGTTCCTTATATGGTCAGTACATTCAAGATCAAGAGGCTGATGGTTTTGCTGATGATTTAGAAGAACTTGCCGAAGTTGATGCGATTAACGCAAAGCAAGGTCTGTCTTTAAAAGAGGTCATTGAAAAAGGTCATGTGGTTTATATCGCGGGAGATTGGGAAGATCCCAAAAACGTGATGGCACAAAGAATGATATTGGCTCGATTTATTCAAATCGTGAGTGAGCGAGACAATACTGAAACGCCTACACAAGTTTGTATTTCTTTAGATGAGCTTTCTTTCCAAAACTCAAAAATATTCGGGGATGCTATTAAGATTATTCGAGATAAAGGTCTGCATTTTATTTTGGCTCATCAAAGTCTTTCAGATTTAAGGGATGTACCGCAAAACATGGATGCAAAAGCCTTTGAAGGTGCTGTTTTAACGAATTGTCCTCTTAAGTTTACATATCGTGCTGTAGATACGGAAACAGCTCAATATTTTTCAGATTTGTCTGGGAAAATTTTAATTGATGATGAGGCTCGAAATATTGAAACAACAATCAGTCTGAGTAATCGCGTGGTGGGTGAAAAGCAGATTCGTCAGGCAGAACGAAACTTTATTGATTTCAATATGATGTTATCTCTGCCTAGAAATACTGGTGTGCTTTTTGGGAATGGGCTTGCAAAGGTTGCGTCTGTTTATCCTGTTATGGTTGAAAAACATGCGGATACTAAGAAGATGATGCGTTTTGAAGAGGATGATACTCCTAAAAAATTAGATTCTGGTTCAACGCTTATTTTTCCTGAGTTGAGTTGATTCATGTCTAATTTAATTGCATCAAGAGTTGAACAAAGAGAAATAAGGGCAGCTAAAGAACATACGATTCTTTCATTTTTATTAGATGAGGGGTACAGCACCTCTAAGATACTGGCTTTAGTTCTGAATATGACACCGAACGGCATGCAAAGAATACTTCGTGCTATGGAGGTTAAACAGTTAATTAAATCTCATCAAGTGGCAGTGCCATTAAGCGAAAGGAAGCTATCAGTTTGGGGCTTAACACCAACGGGTGCATTTTTGGTCATACCAAAAAATGAGCTGTTACGGTTTTTTGAGGTAGGTCGTGTGAAACCCGTCACGATGGAGCATAGTTTGGCTCTACAGCGTGTTAAGGCAATAGCACTTAGGTCAGGCTGGCTTAGATGGGAAAGTAGCTCTAGGCTGCTTAAGAAAGCAAATGAGAGCCGTTCTACATGGGTGCAAGTTCCAGATGCAGTTGCATGCTCTCCCAAAAGTCGAAAAATCGCTATTGAGTTAGAACGGACTGTCAAAACGCCAAAACGTTATGTTGAAATTTTGGCGAACTATGCCGAAATGATCTCGAAAGGGGTCATTGATGAGGTGATTTATGTTTGTCCTGAGAAGTTAGCCCCCCGATTAGGAAGACTTTTTTACCGAATTGAAAAAATTATTTTTAAGGGAAAGGTCATCCCAACACCTACAGGTTTATTAGAGCGTTTTTATTTCATTCCATATGAGGAATGGGATATTAAAGCCAATGAATTTTAATTTTTTTTATTAGGTAAAAATCTTACTCACAACGAGCGAAGAAAGGGTAATTTTGGAGAATGTAATGGTTGAAATAGAGATTGATGAAACTGAAATAGGTTCCCTTTTAAACTTAGAAGGTAATTTCCTTCTAAGTCTTTCACCTGAAGAATATAAAGAACTCATTCTAGTACCTATTAAGTACGCGAAAGAGGGAAAATACTGGATGCAGTACTATGGCTTGAAATGCACGATTTCATACGATACCGCACAAAAACTTATAGAGATCGGTGTTCCAGTATCGGAAGTTTTACCTTATTAATTAAAAACCCCAAGTCATAGCTTGGGGTTTTTTTTTAATCTCGCATAAGAGATTTTATGTTAAATCTCAACCCAAGAACGGCTATAGACTGTAATGCTTTGGCTCAGGAAAAATTAAACTTAAGTGTTCAGGTTTTATTTTAAATAAAGGCCCTTTTTCGCTTGTTTTTCCAGTTTTATCTTTACGTTTGATTAAATGATCCATGGTAATTATTCCTTGTTCCATAAGTACAAGAAACTGGCTCGAAACAGGATTTTTAGTATGTGTAATAGAACTCAATGTAAAAAATTCATTACCATTTTCTATATCTGAATTGGCCTTGATCCAAAAAGTTTCTCTATGCTTTTCCAATAACTTATTTCTAAGGGTATCACCTAGCCAACTAACCACCGGCCCATCTGTTATGTGTAGCTCATTAAGTCGATCTTGTTCAAAATCCACTTCAAAGCCAAGACCTTGAGGATTATATGCATGTGTCTTAATCGTACAATATAGTTTTAAATCATCACCACGCTCATAACCATATTTATCAACGATTTCTTTACTACTTTTTAATGTGCTTATTGACCAGTCTGGGACTTGAGCGAATAAATTTGTACGGTTTGAAACTTTATTTAGACGACCAGATTTTAGTTCAATCCCTTTATAATCTGGAAAAGGTGAAGAATTAATTGGAATACCTAAAACATGCTCAATTGTTCTGCCTATCGCTGTATCATGCCGACCAGACATAACTGATTGTAATCTTCCTTTTTTACTTAAGTTTTCTAATAGACTAAGTAGCTCCATCGCTGTTTCTTCATAGTCATGAATGATCTTATTTAAGATTTGATTATGGGTCAGATCTAATTTTGAGATATTAAAAGCGTACAAGTCACCCTTATCAATAATTAGTGCCAGTTCGTCACCTGGTCCAGCTACATTTTTTAATCCATAAATCCAAATTCTTGGATCTCCTGATTTTGTTTCAGGACGATATAGGCTAACTTTTTGATCTTGGGTGTTGGTATCAGATATTACCAATTGGCATGGTTTTAATATTTTATAATTTGTTCCTTGTTTTTGTTCAGAATAATTGTGGTACTGGTTCTCTTTCAGGTATGTTCGCAAAGAACCTATGGCATCCATAATCGATTTATTAAGGCCAGTTTGTGTAATGGATAACAAACCGTAATCAATACCATTTTGAGCAAGATATTTTCTATTTTTTAATGAAAGTTCTGTTTGTTCAGTGTTGAGTTTAATAGGTGTTCGCTGATTCATATTAAATCGTATAAATGCCTGGACTTTAGGATGAGTGTACTTTAAAATGCCATGATATTTTAAAATTAAGGCACTGTAGTTGAACTATATCGAGTTATTTGCGGGTTGTGGTGGTCTATCTCTTGGCTTAGAAGCTTCAGGGCATAACTTAGTTATTGCTAATGAGTTATCACCAATGGCAGCCGAAACCTTTGCGTATAACTTCTTTAATGAAAGTTTAGATGAAAAAGCAACAAAGCATACGCTTTGGATTAATTCCAATTTTCCTAAACATGAAATGTCAAAAAGACTAAGAGAAAATCCTAGAACCTATCCATCTATAGTGGATGGCGGCTTTAGTGACTTAGATCAAAATACCCAGCTTAATAAAAAACTACTGGTTGGTAGCATTGTAGAACTTAATAAATTATTACAACAACAACCTGAATTATTAAGACAAATACAGGATCAGCATCTAGAAGGTGGTTTAGATTTAGTTTCTGGTGGGCCTCCATGTCAAAGCTTTAGCATGGCTGGATTAAGACAATTAGGAAATGAAAGAAACACCTTACCTTGGGAATTTGCCAAGTTTGTGGAGCTAACAAATCCTAAATTTGTATTGCTAGAAAATGTTTCTGGGATTTTAAGAGCTTTTAATACAGAGGCTGGGCAATTCTATGCCTGGTATGAGGTTGCCAAGGCTTTTTCAAAAATTAATTATGTCCCATTATGCTTACATGTAAATGCAAAATATACAGGGGTTGCACAGAACCGCCCACGATTTATTCTTCTAGGTGTTCGTGCTGATATTTACGCTAACATCATTCAAAAATTAAATAAAAAAGAGCAAGACATCCTAAAGCACAGCTATCAGTTTTTTGAAAAAGTTCAGTTAAATACTGATTTAGAATATGGGCACTTAAAGTATTTTGATGTCGATAAAGATACAACGTTTTTTCATGGCACCTTTCTTGAACCATTAATTGCCTATAAGGGCCAAGAATTCTCCGTAGCTGATGCGATACAAGATTTATCTATAGAAAATCACCAGCCAAGATCTAAATATGTAAAGAAACTAGATACGCTGTTCAATCCTTTGTTGAATAAACATAAGAGCTTAAATAATTATGATCTTAGAACGAATGGTGCTCATGTCAAAAAGCGTTTTAAGTTATACCAAAATTTAAACTTGGTTTCTTCTAGTACGAAAAAAGAAGTACAGCAGATCTTAAAAGGCTTAACCCTTTTACTTTCTGATAACGCATTTGATGAATTAAAAAATTTAACCTTTTTAAATGAAGAAGGCCAATCGATTAATTTTTCGAATAAACCTGAGTTTGTACAGTATTTACAGGCACATCAGACAAAGAAACAAACACAGAAGGCTTTAGTCGCGCATCAACCTGCACCTGCGGCTTTGTCTATTCCTGATGATGCTTGTCATTACTGTGATTTAAGAACACTCACTGTTCGAGAAATGGCTCGAGTACAATCTTTTCCAGACAACTTTAAGTTTTTATCTAAGGTAACGACTGGTGGTCAAATGAGGAAATTTGAAGTTCCCCAATATACTCAGGTTGGTAATGCAGTTCCCCCACTATTAGGGTTTGCTTTAGGTTTAGTAGTTAAATACCTAATTGATTTACAATAAATTTTTAAAGTAGCCATTCAATTAGCTTTGGATAGCTACTAAATTTTTTTAAATTAAGTATTGAGAAATAATAGATCAATAAAATTCTGGGGGACTTCTAGGAACCATCATGTCAGCACCAAACTTCAAACTGATACCCCTTAAAAATTATCGTCATGCCTATCAGGTTGAAGATATTTCTTATATGGATACAGAAGATCCAAGATTTACTTACGCTCTTATTTATTTAAAGCCTACTGATAAAAATATTAAAAATACGAAATACTTTATATTGTTATAACTAATTTTGGTTTGAACAATACCAAAGTTCCTCATCACGAGGAAGTTTTAAAATAGTAATAATACGATCAAGGCTTTCAGTTAAAAGTTTATATTCTGTCAAATAACCATGAGGTGCTGCACCCTCAAACCAAATATTTGTTTGAACAAGAGAACCTTCTAAACAATTTGGGGTTAAATGATTGGCACAAAGAGATTTTTCAGGAATTTGAATAATTTTCTTCCGCGTGGGAAATACAGCTTTTGCCCGATATGCTCTTTTACTTGAATAAGACCATTTCATAAAACCATCAATAGAAATAATTGCCACCATATTTTCATCAGTTAATTCCAGCCATTTAATCAAAATGGCTTCCAATGAAACACCATAGCGATTGGTGCAAAAACTGAGAAAATCGAAGGAAAAAACTTGCTGTTCTGTAATTTTTCTAAAATCTCGAATAGGTACAAGTAGATTAGACGCAAATAGGTTTGCTTGATCTTCTATGTTGATTTGATCATCATCAAATTCTCGAATAATTTGTTCTGAACACATGAACTCTTCTTGTTGAGTTCTATGAAGAACATAATGTCCAATTTCATGAGCTTGCGTGAAACGAATCCTTTCTTTGGAAGGGATCGTATTATTGTAAAGTAGCGTCCAACTGTTATTGTTATTTTTAAAAAGAACCCCTTCAAATCGATCAACATTCGCAGATTCAACTTGAGATATAGGATCATTCCAGTTAAAAAGCGTATGTATATTTTTTGCCAAAAACTCTAGGTCAACTGGAAATCGCTCAATTGAATGAGGATAAATCGTATCAAGCATTTTATTTATTTTCGTTGATGCTTTATAGGGAGTCCAGACTGTTTCAGTCATTTTTATTCCCCGCTTGCTTCAAAACATTCATAATATCCCTAAGCTGTGCTTTTTGACTCGACTCTAAATTTTTATAGTTTCTAAAAAAAGAATTATCGCTATCAATTTCTGTGGGTTCACGATCATCTTTTTCTAAAAGAAAATCTGTTGTAACGTCAAGATGTTCTGCAATTTGAGCCAATATCTCAGCGGATGGTTTCTTTGCATCATTGTTTTCAAGTTCCCACAAATAACTTTTGCTAATGTTCGCTTTTTTTGCAAGACCTTCTAAAGTCAAATTTTTACCTTTTCTGAGTTTTTTAATTTTATCTCCAAGTATGGTTGACATGTTGAGTACTCCTTAAAGCATATTTTTCATGATAAAAAATTTTAGCATATAAAAGTTCGTAATAGAGGTATTTATTGATTGACAATAATGTTAAATAAGGTTAATTTTTATCCTAAGTTCGTAATAGAGGTATTTTTATTACTTTTTTTAAGGGCGAAATTTAATTTATTTTTTGGATATCTCAGTCTGCATAGTAAAGGAGCAAGACATGGCTAAAAACACTGGTAATGATTACCGCATTGGTTCTATCAAAGACAGGACTCAACTTAAACATCCTCAAAATCCAGATTATTCGATTAAGAGAGATACAGGTACTGGGCGATTCATGAACGTCAAGGAGGGTGATTTCAAGGGCGTTGCTCATGAAAAAGATCATCGCCGAAAGTGAGTGTTAAGAGCTTTTACACCAAACTCTAATCTACTTTCAGAAAAGCACTGGTGTAAAAGCTATTTAATTATGGTTAATTTAAATTTATGTGGAGGAAGGGGTAATGAATTTTTTATATTCTTCGTACAAGTTAGATTATAAAAATCCAGAGTGTAATTTTTTAAACATAAACCTTGATGAAGACACTTGTTTATTTGTTGATGCCTATGCGATGTCTAGGTCATCAAATCAGTATATGCAGTCAGGGCATAAAGCTTTACGAATATTTATGTCTGAAACGCTATTAGGATTAAAGAATTATATTCAAGATCAAACAGGTATTAATAGTTTGTGGCAACCAAAGTGCTTCGCTGAACCAAAAGGTACTGGTATTGGACTGGCTAAGAATGGGCATAAAGGTCGAGGAAGCCATGATGTTAAATGTCAGCAAATTATTACCGCATTGAGGCATTCAAAAGCTGTAGAAACAGGTGATTTAGAAGATTTAGAAGAGTTACTGTTGGTTATTGAAGGAATTGGTTCAGATACCATATCAGACATTACAATAAATATCGCCAAAAAACATTTTATTGAATATACACAAGAAAAGTGTCAAAAATTGAATATTCCAATGATTGTAACGAAGGAAAAAATCAGATATTTCTGTAGCGTAGATAGAAAATGGAAAAGCGATACATTCGAGTTACCACACTTAGATGTGGGGTTAAATAAAACTTCGAGTTACTTAATTTTTATCCCAAATGAAATTCTCGAAAAAAATATGGCTTATGGGTGTAATTATTTTTACACAAATATTGCAACTCCTATTTATGTTGACCAAGTTCTTCGGGCTGGATCATCTTTCATTTACTCACTGAAAGATGGGAGTAAAAGAGTCAATAAAAGGGAGATGCGTAAGGAAGATACATATAAAGGTGGTAAAAAAAGAATGGATGGTTTTATCTCGGATAACCCCAAGTCGCTTAAAGAATATAGAAAGTTTGTTGCAGATAAACGGTATAAGCGAAATCAAGAAAAGAAGAACCCAAAAAAAGATGATTCAGAATAATATTAAAACTTATTCATACTAGGATCAGATTTAAAGAAATCAATTTCTAGTATGAATAAGTTAAGTTTATCTAAAATTAACATAATACACCTTATACGAAATGCTATTTTTATTCCTTTAAAAATCAATTTCTTATATACTATTAAAAAGCCCATTCCCCCTCGAATGGGCTTTTTTTATGATTTTTTACGTTCCACGCTTATTATTTAATCAAAGTTTCACGACTTTGTTCATATCAGTTAAACAATCGTGGTTAATCATAGGGTCTAAAAAAACGGCTCCAAAAGCCTCTTTTTTGTGGTTCCTGTTCTATCTGTTCAGGCACAGGAATGCGCTTGTTTTCAAGAGTAGTCAATCCGTCATAGTTCGGCTCTGGCTCTAACCGAGGATCTGTTGCTATATCCTGATTAGATTTCTGATCGGTAAACGTAGTCATATTGGCTTTTGGGGCTTCTAATAGACGTTGCATAGCTTCAATCTGTTCTTGATAAAACGATTCACGTTCTAGTGATTGATTTTCTCTCTGCACTGCCTGATTTAATTGTTTTTCTAGTATTTCAACTTGACGTTTTAATAAGTCAACTTCTGTTAAGTTTTGACTGTTAGTTGATTGACTTTGGTTGACAGTAGAGTTGTTTTTTTGTGGCTCTCCAAAGACCCTCAAAGCCTCTGAAAAGTCAATCAATCCATCAGATCCTTTTGATAAATTTCCTTTATTTATATGGGCATAAATAGCCTGTCTAGAGTATCCATATAGTTTTGCTAGTTCTGAAACTGACAGTTTTTTCATCATGTAAACCAGTTTTCAATTTGTGTTAATACTTGACTGTTAACTTTACAATGTCAATTAACAACCTCATTGAAACCCTACTTTTTTTAGTAAAGGAATTAACTCCTTAAATTTCTCTGAATCTTGCAGCATTTCAGCGATGCGTATAGCAAATTGTTGATAGCTTTCTGTACCTTGTGAATATTTACTCATCTCAGGAAGTTCGGAGAGCTTATTGGCGAATAGGTGACGTTGTTTATCTGTCATTGTTGAAAAGAGGTCTAATGTATTTGAATCTCTTTTAGATCCGACAGATTGAGTAGCCGACTTTTTTTGTTTAAAGCTAAATGAAAAGCCTGTAATTGATCTGCCCGTCTTATGCTGTTCAACTTTGACAGTAATATCGGTATGTTCATTGACTTGTTTTAATGCAATGTCTAAGACATATTTTTTAAAATCATACATTCGTTTGTATTCAGTATCGAGTACCCCTATTTTTTGTCTAAAGTCGTACAGGGTTATGAGAGGCGTTTTCCCGGTACTACGCCATGCAATTAATATTTCATATAAACGAACGGCATAAGCACTTGTTAAATTGCTTATTTGTTGTATTTCATACTTTGTAAATTGTTCTTCTAGTCTAGTAATTAAAGGCACAATAGCGGGAGCAAAGATAAGTCTAACAACAGCCTCATTATCAATATAAGCAACCTCACTCACCCATCTTGATTTGTGATTAATAACATTTCCTTTTTCACTAAGGCTTTGATAACTAAATTGTCTTGCGAATAGATCATCACAAGCATCTTTTAATGCTTGATAAGCTGTATTTCGATGAACACCAAATTGATTGATATAGCTTTCAGCATGAACTGTTAGAGGATCATTAGCATTTATTCCTTTACCCGACTCCCTTGCTTCAAGGATCGCTAGAAGAATTAACCGTTGCTCCACTAGATCAAGGTTATAACTGGCATTAATTAAGGCATTATCTTTAACTATTAGTTCTGTTTTCAT
>NZ_CP127910.1 GCF_032823475.1 Acinetobacter sp. SAAs474 | reverse complement strand
GTATAAATATTACGTCCGTGTACTTGGGTTCATGGAGTAAAAATTAGATGGGTATTGCATCAGAAATAAGATCAAAATTGCCGTTGTGTGGTCGTTGCATTAATTGCAAATTGTTGATTTGGAGTGATAAAGCGGAACTAAAACCGACTCAAAACTTAATTAAATTTAGAAGCTCTGAAGCATCTTTTTATTATACGGTTCGTTGCTCTTGGCTCAAAAGTCCTGTCTCTGAACCTCAATTTTTAGATACCTGTGAAGGTAAACAGCAGCAGAAAGGGAGTGACTAAATGCTACATAATTTTTTTATGAGCTATTACGGCTATTTAATAAATGGATTGCACCTTAAACCGCTGTTTGTTGGTTTTGCAAATACGCTGTTTGCTTTAGCAATTATTGTAATTTTTACGATGATTGTTGTCGGTATAAAGAAAATTTATAAAGCACATGATCCAGTATATGAGATCGGCTATAACATTGTTCTGCTTGCTGTAGTCGTTTTAGCGCATACCTATCTATTGAGTTATATCACCAACTTACTTTCAAATAATTATGTTGTTGTACCAGAAAAAAATTACTTCTTTTCATGGGCTGTAATCATTGGGTTATATGTTTATCTGTATTTTACTGGGAAGAAGTCAAAGCCCCGTGTTGAACGAATAAAAAAAGAGTCTGCCGAAGGCTATGGGACATTGTTAAGTGAATTAAAGCGTGGATTTGAAAATAAAACGCCATTAATTGCCTTTACGGATCAGACTTTACCTAAAAAGCGTATCAAGGAGATGGAGCAAAAATACCTTGATTGGTCTTTTCATCGTGAAAGTTTAAGGGTTACGAATGAAGATCGTGGCATTGTCTTAGGTGCACCAGGTTCGGGTAAAACCACATTTCTGATTTCTCAAATTGTGGAGTGGATGAAATCAGGACGTAGCTTTGTTGCAACCGATGTAAAGCCAGAAATTTGGGCGATTCTAAAAGCAAATAATGTATTTAAACTCTTTGGTTATAAAGATTGGGTGTTTAATCCAACTGATGTTGCTAGTGACCACTACAATATTTTTTCAGAAGTGAAAGACTCAGCAGAACTCAATGAGATTTTGAACATTATCATCAAAGATGATACAGCCGATTCAGTAGTTTTTAATGACCTTGCTAGGCGTATTCTTAAAGCAGTTCTTATCGAACTCGGTGATAAAGCATCACTGGTGAATGCTCAAAATTATATTAACAGCATGGATAGTAATGATGAGTTGTTAAAGGCATTAAGACAGTCTGAAAAATCCAGCGTTTCAAATATCGCTAAAGAAGTTTCTCGAACAGCTCAAAATGATCGCTTGCTTGCATCGGTGATGACGGCTGTTTCAAAAGCATTTGAATTTCTTGATGATGACCGTATTCGAGCAACCACATCAGACAATGCACAAGGTTTCTACTTAAAAGAAGTTCTAATGCAGCCAAAACAAGCCGTATTTCTACAGTTTGACCAACAGTATAAGAGTTCAACAGCTACGTTATTCGGGGCGATGGTGGCGCATACTATGCGTATTTTGCAAGCTAATCAAAATCGTGAGGCGGTATTCATTGCCTTAGATGAAATTATTAATTGTGCCCCTATCCCAAAATTCACTGATTTGCTCAATACGATACGTTCTGCAAATATGCCTACATTCCTCTATCTACAAAGTTTGGAGGGCTTAAATCGGCTATATGGCGCAAATAGCGACAAAATGTTCATGGGTTCTAGCAATTTAAAAATTGTTTTTAGAATTGGGGACATTGAGTCGGCTGAGGAATGCAGTCGATTGGTCGGCCAAACTGAAACTACATACATTTCTGAAACGGCAGGTACAAGCCAGACGAGTGGTACAAGTTCATCAAGTCGGGCAAGCAGTTCATCTTCTAACAGATCGCAAAACGTAGGTACAACAAAGTCCATTAAATTGGAATCCATTATTGAGCCTGCTGAGTTTATTAAGTTGCCGATCTGTACGGCCGTTGTGATGTATAACGGCTCTTATGGAACATTGGAAATGCCGAAATACTATGAGTGCTACAACATGCCAAAACGCACTAATTTAAAAACAATTAGGGACTTTAAAGTCGCCTAAAACTCAAAACTTTTTTAATAACGAAAAACCTTAGTACGGTTCTATAAAGGAGTACTAGAAAAAGTGTTATATGAAGCATTTTATCCAAGTGAGGGTAGCGACAATCATCCAGTTCAAATTTTCTATGGCTTTGTGCAAGAAGGTTTTGAAAAAGACTATCAACTGACATTAGTTGTCTTTTATCCAAAACTAACAGGTACTTCATTATTTAATTTGAGTGATGAAATTAAAGCAGGTTTAGCAAATTTTCTATTGCAGAAGCATGTCTATGGGGTTAAAGCATCGTTTATTAGAGTCGCTTTTGTATGTCCGCATCTAAATGAACAAGATTTTTATGGAGAAAGTTGGGGTATAGATGTTTTTGGAAATTATGCGCAAGAGCAAATCGAGCAAAGACCTAAGAGTTTCTTGGATAAGATTTTCAATAGTGGCTTCATAAATATCAGTATCAACTCACGTAATTTAACTATTGGTTTAACTGAAAAAATTACGCTTATTGATGAAAAAAACCTTGATAAAGATGAAACAGCGTATCTTTTAAATAGACTGAAAGAAGTTAACTATGGTGACTTCAATAAAGTTTTTGGTGAGTAATACTAGAAGCTATACGAAATTTAGTTGTTACAACTAAATTTCGTACACGATTTTTATGTCAACAAACTTTTTTGAGTTATATAATTATAATACTATGATTTTTATGAAAATATAGATTTTTATGTCAACAACAACTTGTTATATGTGTAATGCTGAAGCTACAACTGTAGAGCATGTACCTCCAAAATGTCTTTTTCCAGAAAATAAAGATCTTGCTGTTGAGGAAAAGTCATTAGATTTTAGAAAACAGTTAATTACTGTTCCATCATGTGATGAACATAATGGGAAGAAATCAAAAGATGATGAATATTTATTTTGTTTGCTAGCAATATCCATTTTATCGGGATTTAGAGGACAACAACAAGCAAGGACAAAAGTACAAAGAATATTAGACTTTAAAAAAAGTTTAAAAGATGAATTTAATAAAAACTCTCAAGTAGTGTATGTTCAAGATAATGAAAGCAAAGAAATAGTAAAAACTCTTGCATTGACGATTCAAAGGGATCGAATTGAATCCTCTTTAGATTCATGTGCTAGAGCTCTATATTTTAAAGAATTTGGTAATCAGTTCGTAGGCAATATTCAAATTATTCCTCTTTTCCTTTCTGATCTTGATCCAAAATATAATGGGCTCTCAGAAAGTTTTTCTAATAATACTAAAGAGTTATTTTCTAGAATTCAGGCAAAAGGAGAAAATTCTACTGTTTTTACTTATAAATTTTTTGTAGAAGAAGGTATGGGGAAAATACTGTTAGAAATGAATTTTTATGAAGATGCTCGAGCAATAGCAATTTTTAAACCATAATTTAAACAAAAAAAGCCAATCTTTATAAGATTGGCTTTTTAATATCTGGATTGGTAGCGGGAGCTGGATTTGAACCAACGACCTTCGGGTTATGAGCCCGACGAGCTACCAGACTGCTCCATCCCGCATCAATGCGTTCTTTATATGCTGTATTGATAAATTTAACAACCAATAAAACAATAACTCTAGCTAGTTGTTCACTTATTCTGCTGAATTACGATTTTTAGGTTTATATTGCTCTTTTGGTTGCCAGTTTTCAGCTCGCTCATCGAGTACAATTCGTTGTGTACCATATGAGTCATCTGTAGTTAAATCTGACAGATTGTTATAAACAGTCTGTCTTGACGTACCTTTATATTTAGCAAAGTCTGATATAGACATTACATGGGGTTTCATTAGTAGGCTCCAACCATACAATAATGTTTGACAAAAATGTCAAACATTGATACTTTGATCGTGTCAGCAATCTTAATTTTTTTAGTAGGTTTAAATGAGCCAAGCAATTAACTCTCCATTTCGCTATGCAGGTGGCAAATTCTACGCAAGAAAATTGATCCTCGAGCATGTTCCAGATCATACCTGTTACATAGAACCATTTGTAGGTGGCGGCTCAATTTTCTTTGCAAAAGATAAAGTTGAGACAAATATTCTAAATGACGCTGATCCTGATCTTATTAATACATATTTAATTATCAGAGATAGGGTTGATGAGCTGGTTGCTGCTTTAGATGGAGAGCAGGCTTTAAAAGAACGACATACTTGGTATAAGAATGAATTTAAACCAACTAACGAACTAGAAAGAGCTGTACGTTGGTATTACTTAAATCGCACATCATACTCAGGAATTATGAATCCGAAAAATTGTTATTGGGGCTATGGCGATAAATATAGTATGCGTCCAGAAAATTGGGGACGCAGTTTATTAAAAACATCGGCTAAATTACAAGGCGTTGAATTTACTAACTTAGATTTTGAAGATGTTATAGATAATGCACCTGATGGAGCATTCTTATTTGTAGATCCACCATACTTTAATGCTGATCAAGATAAGTTTTATACTTTTTCTTTTAAGAAAGAAGATCATTATCGTTTAGAGCAGTGTTTATTAAGAAATAAAGAGCGTCTATCGTTTTTAATTACTTATGATAATAGCCCTGAGATTAGAGAGCTATATTCTTGGGCTAATGCAATGTTAGATAAAGAATGGAACTATACAATTAGTAGAACTGATGATCAGACAAAGAATAAGAGTCAAGCTCCTGAAAAAGCATCTCGTTATAAAGGGAAAGAAGTTTTTATAACGAATTATCAAGTACAGGAACCTGAAACTGTTGAAAATTTAGAATTAACTTTCGATGAAGTTTGAAAGTAAGCTTTCAATATTTGATATATGAACCCATCTATTAGATGGGTTTGTTAAATTATCATGATTAAATTTTAACAATGGATAATTGGGAATAAATCCACAATTTTGATTATTAGAGCATTTCTTTCTTGTACAAAGAACCTCGTTTGTTTCGGAAATAATTAAATCTTTAGCCATAGCAACATACATATCATTGAAAGCAGCATCTTGATACTGTTTTTCAGTTAGTCCAACACCAAATTTTTGCTCTAGAAAGTTTTGTCCTAATTCTGAGGGATCCCAAACAAAGATCCCATCATCATTAGTGCTATAGAATGCATTAGCAAGTGAAGTGATAACTAAATCAAAATCACCAAGTAAATATTGGTCATTATGAACACTTAAACTTTCTTCCGACATTCCTCTTAGTGGAGCTAAACGACGTACTAGTTCTGGGCCTAAAGTTCGACTACGCATGCACTTTATTTTAAAAATACTTTCATTTGTCTGAAATTTATATTGTCCCTTAGCTGACAATTTACATTCGATAGTAATTTCGGTATTTGTCGGTAGGTGCTTGATAAGTACGTCTTGGTCATGGCTTCCTAATTGTGGATTTACGAATGGTTTAGATACATGCCATATATTCTGATTAAGCACTTGAGATAATCTATCTTTGACCGAAAATTCAAAAGCTTTTCCTCTGATCATTGGAATGACTTTTGGGTCTTTTAATGTTGCCCCTAAGTGTTCTAAAGGTAGGTTGTATAGTTCACAAAAATCTATAAGTTCCTGATTCATCTTTTACTCCTCTTAAATCTATTGAGATGCACAGTACTCAATTTTTGTTAGATAAAATAGGTAAAAAGAATTAGAGGTCTAATATTTAAGCGAAAAGCAAAAAATGATTAAGATATGAATTAATTAAATTTTCTAAAATTAACATAATACACCTTATACGAAATGCATTTCATTTCTTTTTAAATTTCAGTGTCTTATCTTGATGTAAAAAGCCCAATCCTCACCGACTGGGCTTTTTTATTGTTTTACCATGTTCCACGATTAATAAATGAACAATGTTTCACGACTTTATTCATATTAGTTAAACAATCGTGGTTAATCATAGGGTCTAAAAAAACGGCTCCAAAAACCTCTTTTTTCCGGTTCCTGTTCAATGTGCTCCGGTACTGGAATCCGTTTATTTTCTATCTGTTCCTGAGTAGTCAATCCCTCATGTTTAGACTCTAACTCTAATTTAGGATCTCTAGGAATGTCTGATTCAGGTTTCTGCTCGGTAGAAGACGTTATATTGGGTTTTGGAGCTTCTAAGAGGCGTTGCATTGTCTCAATTTGATTTTGATAAAAAGACTCTCGATTTTTAGCATCATCAAGTTGATTTTTTAGTATGTCTATTTGTTGTCTAAGCAGTAAAACTTCTGCCGAATTTGGATTGTCTACTTTTACAGATTCTTTTACATCTTGTTTTTTAGTTGGCTCCCCGAAGACACGGATAGCTTCTGATAAATCAATCTTATTATCAGAATTTTTACTTAAAATTCCTTTATTTATGTTGTTGTAAATCGTTTGTCTATTGATATTGTAAAGCTTGGAAAGTTCAAGAACTGTAAGAGTTTTCATCCTGTAAACCTATGCCTAAACTTGTAAAAAGTTACTGCCTATTAGACTGTCTAATAGGCAAATGATCAAGTTTAAATTTTAAGCAAAACAAAGGGGATAATTTTTGAAATAACTTATGATTTTTTAGTGATTTTCAAACCGTACATTAAATTCTGCTAATTTTTCTATCCATCTACCACCTTCATTATTCTTAAAATCATTTTTTACTCGTTCGACTAATTCGTCTGTAGTTTCATTGGATTGCTTAAGCCGTAAGCTTAATTCCTCACTTTGGATTATCGTCAAGTAAACCATTTTTGCAGTGACTTTAGATCGTATTTGGTCACTACTGATTTCATCTTGTTGCTCTGTTTTAATAGTCTTCTTTTTTCTGACTATAAAATTAACATGACTAGCTTTACGTCCTTCTTTTTTAAGAGCTTTAAATTCAACAGTAAGTTCCGTTTTAGCGTTAATCGCATCAATATGAGGCTTAAGAATACTAGTTTTAAAATCTCGGTACTCAGGGTAGGAGTTTTCAGCAAGTCCTAAAGCACTTTTTAGTTCCCTAATGGAAACATCAAAATTAGAGCGAAATTCATTTTGTATTAGGAATGGGTAGAGTTTTAAGCCATGACCATGTAAGGCAACTGCTGATTTCACTTTAAATTTTGTATATGAATTTTGCTTGTTAAAAACATACATAATGTATAGGGCAAAGTGCGTGAAACCAATATAAAAGCATCCATCCTTATACGAGCATGTACTAATGAGTCTTGTACGAATTTCTCTATCTTTTTCAGGATGATAAAAAATAACACTATGTTCATAGAGAGCATCTACAACTCTTTCTAATGCGACATAAGCACTGCTTAGCTTTAATCCTGTTAATTCAGCATATTCCTTAGCTGTCACAGTAAATTCAGTTGTTTCATTTGGATCTGATGCTAGTCGAACTTTCGGACTGAATAGGAACAGCAATTTTAAGATGTCATCTTTAGGGGAGCGCTCATGTTTTAATTGCCAGAAAATATTTTGAAAGACAGCAAAATCTTTTGGGTAACGTTTAGCTGGTGCTGAAAGAGGGAAAAAAGATTTGTCATTTTCCTCAAAATTCTTAATTTTCTTTAATGATATAGCCATGTAGAAAGAGTCGCTATTATTACTATTATGTGGGGGTGTTTTGATAATAGTTACCCCCACTTTACAAGTCAAGTAATTCATACAACCTAACAATCCACCCCCACTAACCTAACAATCCACCCCCACTAACCTAACAATCCACCCCCACTAACCTAACAATCCACCCCCACTAACCTAACAATCCACCCCCACTAACCTAACAATCCACCCCCACTTTAAGCCAAAAACCTAACAATCCACCCCCACTTTAAGCCAAAAACCTAACAATCCACCCCCACTTTTATGTCTAAAAGCCTTATGTATCAAGGCATTCATACTATACGTAAAGCTTTTTTAAAGCTTTTTAAAAGCTATTTAAAGCTTTTAATAAAGCTTTAAAAATAAATCTAAATAAAAATTGCCCTTGGTTTTCGCTACGCTCAAACTCTATTGAATCTCGCTTTCGCTCGATTCGAGGGGCAATTTTTTGGTTAATATTTTCGTGACTTTAAGAAAAAGCAAAAGCAACTCGGAATTCGCTTCGCTCATAAGCTTTTTTACTCGCTTCGCTCGGTCTAGATTCAAATTAAATTTGTTCGCACCCATTCGGGATGCTCTGTATCTACCGTTTAAAATCGAAAGGGAGCTTGTAATCAGGGAAAAGGCAGGGTCGAAATTTTTATAATGCTCAATCGCTCGTAGACACTCGCTCGGTTGAAATTTATTTGAATCAAAGAAAAAAGTACAAAGCGAACGGAGTGTGAGCGACTCGAAAATATCTAAATCTCAAAATTACCCTCCTCTGATTACAAGCTCCGATCTAAATTTTTTTCGGGAGGAACCGAGCCATCCCGAATGGGTGGCGACTACCCTTTTCGATGCGTATAAATACTGGTTAGGCTTCTCAGTCGTCACTACCTTTAAGTAGTGACGACTGGGGAAATGCCTATATGAATTACAATATGATACATTTTTGAGCATTATTGCCACGTGACAGAATTAAAACTGCACATACAATGATCAAACTTTCTTGTTTTTTCATAACTTTTCTTTGCTGACTTTCATTTATGTTTTTCAGCTTAAACACAAACTAAATAACGGAGATCAAATACTTTTAATCGCTCTCATCCTATATGCAGAAACGGTTTATTTTTATAAGTATTCATATATTTGGATTTAAAGATTCTCGAATTTTTATAGCCATTTTTTGAGCATTTTTTATCGAACCAATTTCTATAATTGACTTTGATAAAACGTTAATTCGGCTCTTAACACTAACCAGTACATCGGATCTCAAATAGTGATAAATAAAAAACTGATGCTTCATTGATTCCGTAGCCCAGCATAAAGCTGTGCTGTACTCATCAATAAAGCATCTCAGGAAAAAGAGAGCACATGACTTTAGAATATCAGTTCGATCAACTTTGCAATAAGTTCCGTGAGGGTTCACACGCAACACAAGCAAATAGACGAGCTATGCTTAAATTGTTTACTGAACAGCTTGCTAAGAATGGTTATGACGTTAAAACGATGTCGCCTAAAGATTTAAAAGGTCGGCATGTAAATAAGTTGCTTGAGCAATGGCGTAAAGATGGTGTGTCCACTGGAACAATAAAAAATCGTATGGTCGCTATAAGATGGTGGGCTGAAAAAGTCGGCAATAGCGGTGCTGTTAAAGATAATGCAACTTATAAAATTGAAAATCGTGTCTATGTGACCAATCAAAATAAATCGATTTCTTTAAAAGATCTGGATTTGTCTAAAACAGATCCAAACATAGCCCAGAGCTTACGTTTACAAGATGCTTTTGGGCTTAGACGTGAAGAAAGCATGAAATTCCAACCAGAGTATGCTTTAGATGGTCAAAAAATTGAAAATGCTAAATATATCCGCTTAAAAGACAGTTGGACGAAAGGCGGAAGACCTCGAACGATTCCAATAACTAATGAAAAACAACGTCAAGAACTCAAAAACGCCTACGCTCAAGCAGTAAAAAATGGCGGTTCAATGATTCCGAAAGAAAAAAGTTATAAGTCCCACAAAGCCAATTTTGAAGCAGTGACTCATGCGCTAGGTGTGGGGCAAACGCACGGTTTAAGACATGGCTACGCTCAAACAAGATACCGTGAACTTATGGGATTTGATTGCCCAGCGGTAGGCGGTTCTCGTTCATTGTCTGCTGACGAGCAAGTAAAAGATAAAGAAATCCGTATGTTAATTAGTGAAGAATTGGGACATAGCC
>NZ_CP127909.1 GCF_032823475.1 Acinetobacter sp. SAAs474 | reverse complement strand
GTCATTCTATTTAGCAACAATTTTATTATGTTGCTATAACAACATAATAAATATTTGTTGTCAAATACCGAGGAAACGTTGCTATATAACCGAGGAAACGTTGCTATATAACCGAGGAAACGTTGCTATATAACCGAGGAAACGTTGCTATATGAAGCTTGAAAGCATTGTGAATAAAAGGATTCAGTCGATTTAAAAGCATTTAAAAACTTTAAAAATAATTAAAAGCCCAGGGAAGGAAAAATTGCCCTTGGTTTTCGCTACGCTCAAACTCTATTGAACTTCGCTTTCGCTCAGTTCGTCGGGGCAATTTTTTGGTTAATACTTACGTGACTTTAAGAAAAAGCAAAAGCAACTCGGAATTCGCTTCGCTCATAAAACTTTTTTACTCGCTACGCTCGGTCCAGAAGCAAATTTCTACATGAAACTTACGCTTTCTTAGGCTAAAGAGGGCAAAAAAACTGTTTTTCAGGGAGGTCAGGAGACAAATTTTATAAGTAAGTTCGCTCGTAGACACTCGCTCTACAAAGCTATCTAGAGTCAAAATACCTCTTTATTTCGCTCTCATTTGCGTTTTTTGAGCTGTTTTCTGTTTTTCACTATGATGTCTATATTTTTTATTTAAAAGCTCTTAAATCACATCTGAACGCTTTCTGTGAAGCTTTTCATAATTAAAGTTTTAGGTTGGAATTTTTAATCTGGATGAATGGACAAAAAATTGATCTTTTTACGTTTTTCTAAACCAGGAAATAAATACTTTTTTCCATGTAAAACCAAGCACCAGCCCTACGTCACTTTAGCCAATTTTCTAATCCAGGATCCGGCACATGCCGGGATTTTTTTTTCACACACCACGCATCTAAAGATGACAGCCCTCAAAGCCTTACAGGACAAGGGGTTCAGCGGTTTTTTAGTGTTCCAGAAACGTGTACAGAAAAATGGTCTTTTTTTAGAATAAGTAATTGAATTATCTATTTTTTATGCTGTGCTCATAGTTGTACATCAAAACAACACTTTTTTTAGATAAGATATTGATAAATTTAGGAAAAACTATGTACTCATAATTGTACATAAAAAAAGTATTATATTTAAATAAGTTTTTGTTTTAAAATAAATTAATTCTGTACAAATAGTTTTGTACGTAATTTATCTATTATTTTAATTTAATTGTTTGAATTATATAAATTTAATTTCGTACAAAATCTAATTTTAATAAGAGGTGTAATTTATGGGCGAAAAAGTCAAAACTTATGCAGTCAGGTTAGATCCACAAGTAGCAGAATTCTACGATCAATTGGCTAGTTCAGAAGGAATCAGAACCAGTAAATTATTCAGTAAAATTTTGACCAATGATTTTCAATCTATTGCTGTTAAACAGCAAGCCGATCGTATTGAGGATCTGGTGAATCGATTAGAAAAGCGAATAGATGATTTTGAGGAAGATAATAA
This sequence comes from Acinetobacter sp. SAAs474, assembly GCF_032823475.1. Lineage (NCBI taxonomy): Bacteria > Pseudomonadati > Pseudomonadota > Gammaproteobacteria > Moraxellales > Moraxellaceae > Acinetobacter > Acinetobacter sp. SAAs474. The sequence goes on along the minus strand of NZ_CP127909.1, from coordinate 7,676 downwards.
TTTTTCTGAAAAATACTATGAGGACTTTTCTGGACTCTATTTCATGATGTTATGGACATTAATGAAAAATGGGGCTTCTAAAGAGGAGGTTAGAATGATGCAAGCTAAAGGTTATTCATATGCAGATGATAACTATAAGAGAGTAAAATGATGTCAGATAATATTATTCAGCTTTCAAAGCCTTGTACGCTTTGTGAAAATAGACAAAATGTAAAACTTTTTGCAGGATTGATGCTGTGTGGAAGTTGTCAGGAAAATATCAGGCTTACGAATCCAAGTATGTTCTCGGCCAATGATGAGATTGAACAAAAATAGTCAGGCTACTACAGATTTTTCTTTAAGCGACTGTAATCGTCGCTTTTGATTATTTCCTCTATTTTTTACTCTTATGTTCTTTGTCAAAATATTAGAAATTTAAATTCTAAAATCGATATATCTCACTTTATATGAAAAGTTTTGACCCATTTAAATCAATACATTTTATTGAAATCTTATTCAGCATGCCTTGGAAACCTATACTATCTTTGATTGTATTAACTTATATTGCGGCTATGTATGATCTAATTAGTTCAATTTGGACGGATGAGTCCAATAATTCTTCTCACTTGAATGATGTTTTTTCAACATTACTTAATACTAATAACTTTTTACTATGGGTCTTTTTTATAGCTTATATCAGCTATATTTTACTGAGTTTTATATGTAGTTACAGGATGTACAAGAATAAGCCTATAAGTTCAAAATTTAGTATATTAGTTAAAATTTTTGGATACACGGGTTTTTTTATAGTTGAAATATTTTATTTAATTGGCTTTTTTTGTTTAGCCTTATTATCGTTAGCTCTAATATTTTTTGATTTTCAATCTTTAATTTCTTTTTTTATGTTTAGCTTTATATTTGTAGGTATTGCGATTGGATCTCATTGGATGTACCTCAGTGCAAAAGTGAATAACTTTTAAATTCAGGTTTTTAATAATCCTGAAATTGCATGTTAAGTAGATGATTCGGAACTCTATAAAATGATTTTGCATAATACTAAGTATATCAACTTCAGATTTTTCTAAGGGACTAGCCTACTATGTTAAATATTGTGATTAATGAGGCTGAGCGAGCAGCCTTTTTCGATACTTTAAAAAAATTCATAGTTGAGAAGCTTGGATATTCATTGAAACAAGCAAGTAGTATCGATTTATTTTCTTTTAGAGAAGACTACTTTACGCTTCAGTTTAAGAAAGGCTTAGATGACCTATATTTAAAAATTGGAGACTATAGCTATACAGCACCGGAGCAAAAATCGATTGTTATTTCAAGAATTGGTTTTCGTAAAAGTCATAGTGGATCTGGTACTGAATTATTGAAAGAGCTTTGTAAATTAGGCCAAGAGTTTAAATATGATTGGTTATATATTGAGTGCCCAAACCCAGGTTGTCAGGAATTTATGAAAAAATTAGGTTTCAAGGACACTTCTCCTATTTCTATTCACGAATTAAAAAACTCTATTCAAGAATATGAAAATCATAAGGTGGTTCAATAAATTTTCTGCTGCTGATTGGTTCTAACATTCCTATTTCGCATAAGAGATTTTATGTTAAACCGATGATCAAAAGGCCCATGCATAGGGCCTTTCATATAACGTGTATTATGTTAATTTTAGAAAAAGTTAAATAGAGAATAGAAATAAATGAGCAATTATGAGGGAGTTGAGGATCTAGAAGGATTCATATATTTAAATCCTAATAATATTTGTACTCAATGGAATATTGCTAGAGGAGTTTTTAACTCCGCATCTATTTTTCATACTCATTTAGATCATAGCCATTTATTATCTGTGAGTATGGTCGAAATGCTTGCTAACAATCCACATCGTCTGAATAGTGAAATAGAAATAGAAAATATAAGAAAGAATCATTATCCAAATTGTATATCCAGACTAAATGGTTTATTTGTTTTCGACTCCCCAGAAGATGCTTTAAATGTTATGAATCAAGAAAACTGGGGCGCTTCACAGTTATATGAGGAAGATTTAACTGATGTAGGAGTAGCTGCTAGAAGTTCGAGTAGACATGATTCAAATTGGATAGAATTAATTTTTAATGATCAATTTCAACTAAATGAAAACTGGATCGAATATACACATCAATATTGGCAAGGCCTTTCAGTCTTAAATAAGCAACCTATTTGGGAGAGAATTGTAGACGGAACCATTACAATATGGGGAACAGAGCTTAGAGAAATAGCTATACAAAACATGCAAGCAGTTCCTGACGTTTTCCAGGGTACTCAAGGTCTTTTAAAATATTCAATTAATGCTGCAAGAATGGGATCTTATGATGGAGAATGTGTAGCATTTCTTCTCAGAACTGATCAGCAAATAGGTATTCAATATTGTATGCATATGAAGGATAAAGATAACCCTGTCTTTATTGAAAGAATGGTTCAATATTTTCAAGAGAATCCAACCCATTTTTGTCAAATGGATCCTTCTGAAGAATGGAGAGTTCCAGATCTTCAAAGATATTCAATTTCCTTAACCCATTTAACATAATGGCGATTACGCGAAACGAGAACCTATAGCTCTCGTTTTTTTATTCTAAAACTGCTAAAATTCTTATACGCCATTGACGTACTTAAACCTATGCTATTCATTGAAACTAGTATTTTTACCAAGCAAATCAAAGAGCTTGTAAGTGATGAAGAGTATCGTCAACTCCAGCAAGATCTCTTGGTACAGCCTGATAAAGGTGACTTAATCAAGAATGGCGGTGGCATTCGTAAAGTACGCTGTGCTCAAGGTAATAAAGGTAAAAGTGGCGGTATCCGTGTGATCTATTACTGGGTCACAGAAGATGATCAGATATTTTTCCTGGTGGCTTATCCAAAGTCTATGAAAGATAACCTGACAGACAAAGAGACCTCTATTTTGCGTCAATTAGTGAAGGAGCAATTTCATGGATAACAACTTATTTGATGACCTGGTTGCTTCAATCAAAGAAGCTGGTGCCATCAAACGCAATGAAATGAAAGCGAGCCGGGTAACTGAGCTTGAATTGCCGGATATTAAGGAAGTACGTGAGAAGACAGGCTTAACCCAAGCTGAATTTGCTGCACGTTTGCATATCAGTGCCAGAACCCTGCAAAACTGGGAACAAGGCCGTCGCTATCCGACTGGTCCTGCAGCGACGCTAATTCGTATTCTGGATGCCCATCCAACTCTGATTTAAATATTTAAGATAATAAAAAACCCCGGTATCTTGCCGGGGTTTTTTATTTCTTCTTCGTGTGCTGTTTTACCCTCTGGTCCTTGTGTAATAACTTATAATTATTGTTTTATGTTATGGAACATCCTGTTCCTGATGGGTTCATCATAGGAAATTTGGCGCTTTTCAAATAGCCGCAAAGAGCCGAGATTTATGTGCGCCAGGGCGTACAAAATAGCCTAAATTTTATCCACAGCAATTGGGGATAGTTTCGCAACCTAGAGCCGCATGAAATGGGCACCGATCGCCAAATTGATCGTTTTTTAACCAAATTTCCTGGCAAAATGTTACAGATTCGCTTAAAAACTCACCAACTTATTACAAAAGCGACTTTTTGCTGATTTATTGGTCATGACTAAATTTTTAAGTTATTGATATTTATATTAATATACAAGTGTACTTCGTATAATCACCATTATGTTAAATGGAACCCTCTTTAGTTGAATATTCATACTTTCAATGGAGCAAAACTTGCAGAATCTTGTCTAATTTGTAATCCTTGCAGCCAAGGGTGTCTAGCTGAGCTAAGGCAGGTATTTGTTGTAGTCGGGCCGCTATAATATTGATAAAGAGCGCCTGTATGTTTAATTTCAAGATTTTTAATAAAGTCTCTACGGAAGTGTTGACGATAAAAAATGACCTTCAGCTTAATTCTGAAATTCAACTTATAACAAAATATAAGACCTCTACTTCTGAAGATTATAAAAAAGCAATTATTTTGATCTTTAAAGAACGTGGCTATACCAGGTTAGAAATAGGTCAGCTGTTTAGTAGTTAACTCTAAGACTTTAATTGATGCCTCGCCCAGTCTGCAAGGAGATGTATTGCTTGTCTAATTTCATCTGATAGCGAATGTCCAGCATTGATCCTTATACAATTGTTATAGCGATTGCCTGCACCAAAAACTAATCCCGGCACAATATTAATCTCTTGCTGCTGAGCGAAGCAGTACATTTCCCAACTATCTATTTGTTGTGGAAACTGGAGCCATAAAATATATCCTCCTTGAGGATTGGTTAACCCAAAAGAGATATCTTTAAAAGCTTCTGCGATGAAGTATCGATATTCTTCTACCTGTGCCCATAGTCTCGGGCGTAAATTATTTAAATGTTGTCTATATGCGCGACTATAAATTAAGTCTGCCAATCCAAGTTGTAATGGAGTATTTACATTGATGTTCTGTGTTATCAATTTAGCATGCAGATTTATGAGTCTTGAAGGAGTACAGAACCAACCGATTCGATATGCGGGTGAAACTGTTTTAGAAATAGATCCACAATATATGACGTATCCATCTTCATCCCAGTATTTGATAGGCAAAGGTCGTAGATTATCAAAACAACATTCAGCATAAATATCATCTTCGATAACATAGCATTGATATTTAGCAGCCAATTGTGCAATTTTTTCTTTATCTTTGTTTGTTAAGCAAAACCCTAAAGGATTTTGATAGTTAGCTGTTAATAGGCAGACTTTTGCTCCCGAATGTTGCATTGCTTGTTCTAATCGCTCTAAGTCAAATCCCTCTGTATGCGCAGGAACTTCAACAATTTTCCGCTTAAGCAAGGCCAATAATTGCAATTGACCGTTATAACATGGAGTTGGGACAATAATACTGTCGCCTACTTGAGTTAGCTGTTGAACTATTACTGATAGTGCAGGCATACATCCATTACTAATGTAAATACTCTCTGGAAGGATATAGAAACCATCTTCTGCCCAATGAGCGGATAGAGCTTCGCGTAAAAGAATGTGGCCTTGTCGATCACTATAGAGAAAATCTTCAGCTTTACTATTTTTAACTGCCCGTAGCATTGACTGCTTTAAAAAAGTAACCGGAATTAAGTCAGGAGAAAGTTGAATTGAGCCTAATTGAGCTAGTTTTTTCTTAGTTGCTGCTTCTTGGATCTGAATTTGTAGATCTAAATGAGAAACCTCGTGTATACCTGGAACAAAATCAGAATGGTGAGGTAAAGTTAAATTAGAGAGTGTTTTTAATCCATTAATATTCTGAACAAAGTATCCCGATTTGTTTACCACATAGATAAAGCCTTTGGCCTCTAATAGGTCATAACAAGATTTTGCCGTATTAATACTGACCCTATGTTGTTTAGAAAATTGACGCAAAGACAACATTTTTTGTCCAGATTCTAATTCTTTGCCTTTGATTTTATTAATTAATTGATTTGCTAAGATCTGATATTGAAACATTGTCAATCTGTACCTATTTTTTAAATTTATCTGCATCTGTATCCATTAAAGTAACAGATATATTCTGTTTTCAGGTACAAACGGATATTCATTATGAAAATTATTTTGATGCTCTTAACATTAGGAGGATTAACTGCTTGTGAACTAGAACAAGTTTCTCAACAAGTTCAACAGCAACAAGATATATGTGAGGGAGTTATCACATCCTTTCTTAAAGCACAAAGTTTAGAAAATTATCAGCTTTTAGGTATAAAAGCTTTATCAGATCTCCCTAAAAAATATAGTTATCAGTATCGCTTTGAAGGCGATCTTCATTTTATAAATGTGCCTAAAAGACCAAATTTAAACTTTCAATGTGGTGAGAATTTTGATCAAAAAATTGAAGTTAAATTAGTAGATGGTGAAAAAAAAATATTGATTGGAGAAATGAATATTTTAAAGGCTCAGATAGTGAAAGAAATTATAGCCTATCGAAATTTATGAAAATTTAGTATTCCTAAAATTAACATAATACACCTTATACGAAATGATCTGTAAAATACTTTATAAAACAATGCCTTATATCTGTAAAAAAGCCTAAGCAGTCACTGTTAGGCTTTTTTATCAATTTTTCGTGTTCCACGAACACTTATTGAGCAATGTTCCACGGTTTTTTTCATATCAGTTAAACAATCTTGGTTAATCATAGGGTCTAAAAAACCGACTCCAAAAGCCCCTTTTTTCAGGTTCAGGTTCAACATGCTCAGGAACTGAAATTCGCTTGATTTCAGTAGTCAATCCGTCATCTTTAGGTGGAACGACTATCACCTCCTCCTTTATTTCTACAATGGGACCTGATTGAGGGAGTTCGGGTTCACTAGGCTCTTGGATCTCCGGTTTAGGTGCTTCCAGTAGACGTTGCATTGTCTCAATTTGATTTTGATAAAAAGATTCACGCTCTTTTGCATCATCAAGCTGATTTTGCAGCATGTTTATCTGTTGTCTAAGTAGTAAAACTTCTGTCGATATTGGACTGTCTATTTTTACAGATTCTTTTACATTCTGTTTTTTTGAAGGTTCACCAAAAACACGGATAGCCTCGGCTAAATCAATTTTATTATCCGAATTTTTACTTAAAATTCCTTTCTTTATGTTGTTGTAAATCGTTTGTCTATTGATATTGTAAAGCTTAGAAAGCTCAAGAACTGTAAGGCTTTTCATGTTGTAAATCTATGCCTAAACCTGTCAAAAGTTGTTGTCTATTAGACTGCCTAATAGACAAATGATCAAGCATAAATTTTAGGCAGCTTGATAACCAACTTTTTGAAGATAAGGAAATAATTCTTGGAATTTTTCACTATCCTGAAGCATTTCAGCAATACGTATAGCAAATTGTTGATAGCTTTCTGTACCCTGAGAATACTTCCCCATTTCTGGTAGTTCAGAAAGTTTAGTAGCGAATAGGTGGCGTTGCTTATCTGTCATTCTCGAGAATAGATCAGTTGTATTAGGATCTCTATTAGTTTCTATAGATCGAATAGTTGCTTTCTTTGGCTTAAAGCTAAAAGAAAAACCTGAAATTGAGCGACCTTTTTTATGCTGTTCGTATTTAACAGTTATATCTGAAAATTCGTTGATTTGATCTACTGCAATATCTAAAACACGCCTCTTAAATGCTTCCATTCGAGTGTATTCGTTAACACCTATACCAAGTTGGCTACGAAATTTATTTAATTCATAAACAGGCGTTTTTCCTACAGACTTCCATTGCATTAAGAGTTCATAAAGACGTACTGCATAAACGCTTTTGAAGTCAGCAGTTTTTCTCAAATGATAACTAGTGAAGTACTGTTCAAACCCATCTATTTTAGTGACATGTTCAATTACTACACGAGTTAAGGTAACTAAAATTCTTCCTTCACCTTTCCGATAATTAGCATCTTGAATCCAGCGACTTTTTGTTAAAGTTCCATCTTCATTCGTAATAGTGAATTGTCTTTTAAAAAGAGAATCCTCTGCTTCAATTAACGCTAAATAAGCTGCGTCTGGAGAAACGTTAAATGCTTTAGCATATCTAAGAGCATTTAATTCTAAAGGTTCATCTGTTGATAATCCTTGTCCGGTCTCACGAGCGTCTACAATTGCAAGCTGAAGTAAACGGGTTTCGCTTAAAGTAAGTGTCTGTAAAGCTTGTACAAGTTTATTAGATTTTACGACCAAGTCTGTCAT
>NZ_CP127908.1 GCF_032823475.1 Acinetobacter sp. SAAs474 | reverse complement strand
GAAGCACCAATATTATTTATTATGCTATGACACAATAATTAATTTTAGTGCTATAAGCAAGGTAAACGGTGTCATATAGCAAGGTAAACGGTGTCATATAGCAAGGTAAACGGTGTCATATAGCAAGGTAAACGGTGTCATATAGGTTTTGAATCCCTTGTAAATAAAGGGTTTCAGCATGTTTAAAAGCATTTAAAAACTTTAAAAATAATTAAAAGCCCAGGCAAAGAAAAATTGCCCTTGGTTTTCGCTACGCTCAAACTCTATTGAATCTCGCTTTCGCTCGATTCGTCGAGGCAATTTTTTTGCTCTTTTCGTTGTGAATTTGAGAAAAAGCAAAGGCAAGAGCAAAAACAACTCGGAATTCGCTTCGCTCATAAAACTTTTTTACTCGCTACGCTCGATCTAGGCTCAATTTTCTGCATGTGATTTACACTTATTTAGGCTTCACAGCCTAAAAAACTGTTTTTCAGAAAGTCGAGGTGCGAATTTTGGTGATGTCGCTCGTAGACACTCGCTTGGTTAATGTTTTCTAGTGGTTTATTAGTATTGTGTCATTTGCTTCTATTTGAGCTTAGAGAGACTTTTTTGTTTTTAGGTGGATCATTATGTTTAAGTTTGAGATCGCCTCTCTATGGTGAAAATAGAGCGTTTAAATGCGATATTTTTTTATTGGCCTAATTTTTCTGTTTGATCAATAAATCGAAATATCCTTTTATTTGAAATATTCAGGCGGTAATATGCTATATTGTATCTCAATTGAGTCACATAATGTTTAGGTGAAGATATGACTTCTCAAACCTCAATGCTACACGTTCGAATTGATGATGAAACAAAGTTACAGGCACAGCAGGCTTTGAAATCAATGGGTATGTCTGTTTCTGATGCTGTACGTATCTTTTTAACTCGTGTCGTGGCTGAACAGGCGATTCCATTCGATGTACGTGTACCTAATACCACAACCGTAGCCGCTATGAATGAAGCTGATGCACTCATTCAAGCCAAGAAAGCCCGTTTTGAAACTGTAGAAGACTTGTTTAATGACCTCGAAAAAATCAGCTAAAGATAAACGGGCCGTTTTACCTCGATCATCGGACTATACAAAAGAGTTTTTAGCAGACTGGCAAAGGCTTTCTCGTAGTGGCCGTTATGACATGGGGAAACTTAAAGAGGTCATGATGCTGATTATTACCAATGATGAGCTTTTAGGTGCTGAATGGGTTGATCATGCGCTAAGTGGTAATCAATGGAAAAACTGCCGTGAATTGCATGTCGGTGGCGATTTTCTGTTGATCTATCGTATCGAATCACTCTCTAAGTTTGAGATGGTGGTTTTTGTGCGTACTGGAACGCATAGCGAGTTATTTAAGTAAGCACCAAACAAAGAGGATCTGTATTTATGAATGAAGCAGAAAAAGAACGGTTAAAAGAGATTTTTAGAAGCTCAAAGGGAATCGTAGATCACGAATTTTCTCAAGATGTCATTGATGCTTGTCAACCTTATGAAGATGCAAGACATCAACGTCTTTTAAATGGTGAAACGACCTTTGAACAAGAAGATGCTGCACTTATGGCTGAATGGAGACAATTGAACCCTAAATAAGCCTATAAGAGCTTAAATGGTATTTATTTTGGTGTTTATTTATCAAAAAAGAGCAAATTTCATCAAATTAAAGCAAACGGTTTTATCAAAAATCAGCAAATAAGATCAAATAAAGGCAAAAAAGGTCAAATAAAAGCAAATTTTAGCAAATGAAAAGATCAAATAAAGGCAAATTTTAGCAAACTGAAATTTGTACGATGAGGCAAGATGTGTAATGTAATAGTACACGCAAGGTGAACTAGTCCATTACCCCCGACAATTCGCTTACGCTCAATGCCCTGTCTTGTCCTACGGAGTAGTTTTTTGGACACCAAATATGAGGTATCTGGCTTCAATAGGTCGTTTAGTTTTAGAGATGTTCTTATTTTTTAGGAAAAGTGTTTTTTAATATTTACATAAATTTATATAAAACAGTTATTTATGTTTAGTTATTGGGTTTATTTGGAAAAAACTTTTATCGCTACTGGTGTTATGCAGTTTAATTGGGCTTAAATTTGTATCGTAATTTATTGATTTATAGTGGTGACCAGGTAATAAAGCATAGATTTTTGATTGCGACTAAATTAGAAAAAATCTTTCTCGCTTGAAGTTTTGCAGCACGTAAAAGACTGTATTTCGTATAAGATATTTTATGTTAAATGTTTATTTTTAGAGAAAAGTTCTTTGAGGGGTAGAGGTATTCAATAATATTTTTTCGAGATTATTTAAATAATATAAAAATTCTTGATTAGTAACTTGTAAGAGATGTTCAGCATAAGCTGGGTTTATATCTAACTGATTAGTAGCAATTTCAAGGTACTCTGAAGCATGAGCATTAATATGCTCACATGATTTTTTTAAATTTTTAAAAACAAGAGCTTTACCATAGTGTGTATCTGCTTCATCCCAAGCATCATTAGGTATTTCTCCCCAATGAGAAAACATTGCTAGGATGTCAAAAATATCTTTATAAGGTGAATTAGCATATCTATCAGCATTAGCTAATAGCTTTGTTAAATAACAAGATGATCTACTAAGAGCTGGTACTTTAAAGGGAGTGGTGGGGTCTATTTGTAGATTGTAATCAGCAAAAGAAACAAACTCTAACTTAATAGGTGTATTTCCAATTTCAATGAAACAACGTACAGCATCTCTATCAGCACGAATTTCTCTAGGATAGTAGAAATCTTCTTTTACTAAATTGCCTAATGATTTTTCTGTGGTTTCTAAGCGAACGGCACGAAAAGATAATTTATCTGGACATAGGAAATCGATATCAATAGATTCTCTATATTCATTTAATTCAAGAGCTATGCGAGTTCCACCACCGAAAATAATACGATTTTCTTTAAAAAAATCGTGATTAAAATTTTCTAGCGCAGTGCGAATTAATTGGTGGTGGTCTCTTAAATAAGAACTCATAGTTTAAGCAGGGAGAAATAAACCATGACCTATTATATTTGTAAGTCTTTCAATTAAGGTTTTTTCTTCACGAGTTAATTTATCTTGTTGGATGAACTTCCATCTTTTTTCATATAGATGAAAAGCTGTTTCTGCTGTGATTTGATCCGCTTTTGTATCCCACAAGATGCAATCTAAAGCAGGATAGCTTTTTCGAGCAATTAGATTCATGTGATGTTCCAATATTACAGATTTTCCGAAATATTAGCTTAACATAAACAATGACTACACTGGAATAGGTGATTACAATTTGCTTTGCAAATTGTAATCACCTATTCCAGTGTAGTCAAGAGTAAAATTCATTTTTACCATAAAAAATATTCTGTATGATAACTCTTTGATTTTATTTTATACCAAGTTTATGGGGTGTGCAGTGAATATAACAAGACTTAAGATTCATAATTTTAGATCTATTCTAGAACAAGAAATTTTTGTCCAAAAGTTTTCATTATTTATTGGGGCTAATAACGCTGGAAAAAGCACGATAATGAATGCGATACGTCTTTTTTATGGCGACTTTAATTGGAGTATAGAAGACTTTCCTAAAACAGGTGCTCATGATGAAGAAGTATGGATTGAGATAGAGTTTAATTTAAGTGATATTGAATGGGAAAGTTTAGCTGATAATTATAAAGATAATGAATCTAATACATTAATTCTTAGAAGATTTTTCAAATCAAAAGAAGTTAAAGTCGAAAAAAATCAAAGTAATCTCTACGCTATTATTAATGGTCAATTATCGGAAGGCTGCTTCTATGGAGCTAGTAATGTAGGACTAAATAAATTGGGAGATTTATTATATATACCTGCAATAACATCGGTTTCTGATCAAACAAAGATGAGTGGCCCTTCACCTTTGAGAAATATGATTAATCATTTACTCAAAAAAGTAGTTATGACTAGTCCTTCCTATCAAGCTGTTGCTGATGCATTTTCCTTACTAGGTAGCGAAGCGAAGGATGAAAATGGTTTCTTATCTCAAATTTCAAACCCTATAAATACAGCCCTCAAATCTTGGGATATATCTTTAGATCTATCTTTAGCTCCTATTCAACCAGAAGATATTTCTAAATCTTTAATTAAACATACATTTTTAGATTCTACACTTGGGGATGAAGGTGTTCATATAGACAATTATGGACATGGATTTCAGAGATCAGTCATTTATGAGTTAATTAGTTTAGCCACAACATTTAAAGATGAAAAAAAGTCAGCAAAAAAAGAGTTTTCCCCTACGTTTCATTTAATTTTATTTGAAGAACCAGAAGCATTTTTACATCCAAATCAACAAGAAAATATGGCTTATCGGTTGAGAAAATTATCAAAATTAAGTGATCACCAAGTTTTCGTTACCTCTCATGCACCAAACTTTTTAGATAAAGCTCATGAAAATTTATTAGAAATAATTAGAGTTAGAAGAATTGAGGGTATTACTAATATATATCAACCAACTAAAGAAATTTTAAATGATATTTTTGGACATGGATTACAATTAACAAAACTACTGCAAGACATCGTTGCTAAACAACAAGAAGGCGCTGGAGACGCAAAGAGGCTGTTGTCAGGTGAAGATGTTGATGAAGATGAACTAAGTTGTATGGAAATGTTTAGATATCAATTATGGCTTGATAGTGAACGGCTATCTTTATTTTTTTCAGATACTGTAGTTTTAGTAGAAGGAGCAACTGAAAAAGTATTTTTAAACTATCAATTGGCTAGAGATTGGGAGGTTTTACGAGAACATAAAATATGTGTTGTGGATGTAAATGGAAAATATAACTTCCATAGATATATGAAACTACTAGAAGCTTATGGAATAAATCATATAGTTATTTGTGATGGGGATTCTAACCGAAAAATTCACAAAGCCATAAATCCATTCATTGTTAGTTGTCATAATAAATTTACTTTATCTGCTCCTTATTTTTTTGAAAAAGATTTCGAAGATTTTTTAGGGTATGAAGCTCCAACGAGACAAGATATTAAGCCAATAACTGTTATGCAGAAGTTGGAAAAACAGGAAATTTGTGCTCTAAAACTTGGAGAGTTATTTGAAATACTCAGGGGTCTATTGATGAGCCCTCCGCATGAGGAGATTAGACAGGTGTCTTAAAGATTCTCCAAGATCAAAAAATTTAGGCAATAAAAAAGCCCGACATCTTGTCGGGCTTTTTCATATTGGTTGCTTCGGTATGACTCCTGTCGTACCTGCATTTTCCGTTGCTGTCTTTTCTTATTCTTATCTGGAGCATCCTGCTCTCTATGTCCCCATCATATGAAAATTCGCAAGGATGCCATAGATGCATTTGTCCCTAATTCATGTCAGCCTGAACTTACAACATTGCTCAAAACTTCCCCCAAGGTTTGACCACAGAAATTATGGATAATTTATGGAAAAGGCAAAATTAGAATAAATTTAAAGCTATTGGTTTGATTGATTTATCATCAATATATTGTTTTAAATGGACTATATGTAAATTATAGATATGATGAACTCTAATTTATTTTGGGGAAAATGAAATGATTAGAGAAGAACCACTTAGAATTGAAAAAACAGATTTAGATTTTTCATTTTTTAAAAATGAAAAGCCTTTGATTTTAGATCGTGACATTAGTGTACTTATCCTCCCTAGTTTTACCCAAAAAGATGCTTTTCATAATGGAACGATAGAAGTTTTTTCTTATTTACAAGAAAAGATAAGTCCAGAAGATGTTGAATTATTTTCAACTGACGAAGACTATAAAGAATTAGCTTTGCATTCTAGATCTCATCGGTTAGGTGTTTTTTTAGTAACGAGCATCATTGCTCCAATATTCACTGGTGTTATCGGTGATTATATTTCGAACGAACTACAAGCAAAAAAAGGTGATGAAGTCGATTTCAGTATAATTATTGAGAAAAAAAATGAATCAAACATCCTTGTGTCATATAGAGGTGATGCTGAAAAAGTTAATGAAGTTTTGAACACTGTAAAGGAGTTGAGTAAAGATGAAAAAAGAAATGAACCTGATCGATGCATTGAATCACCTCCTGTTAAGTAAAGAGATAATTGATTTAGAGTTGTATGATAAGGCAGTGGATCAAATTAATGATCTTCTAATACTTGTTCAGAAAGAAAATCGTGAGGAAATATCTAACTTTTTATGGAAATTCAAAACTATATTTCAAATTAAAAAAGGCTATATACAAGCTTTTTCTTTAATAAAGAATAAAGAATATTTAGATTCTTGGGCCTTATTGGCTGAATTGGAAACGGATATAATTCTTTTAGAAAAAAATATTGACGATATTTTTTCTCAAAAGTATAAAGTTTTCTTTTATAAAGAAATGGTGAAAAACTGGCAATCATTATTTCCCTATAAAATATTTTTTAGTATGGGTTTTACTGTAAAGTATTATTTATGCTCAATTTGTTCGGAAGTAGTAAAGCCACGGAATAGATGTAAGCATAAAAAAGGGATGCTTTACAATGGAGAGCTATGTTTCCATATTGGTGGTGAAATTGAGGAAATTAAAGAAATCTCTGTTGTAAAAACACCAATGCAAAAAATTTGCATTCCACTTATAGACTATGATTATTCAATTGTAGATTATGTTTCCGAAAGGTTACAGAACCCTTTTGATGGATGGGTGCCTGTTAAATCAAAAAGAACTTTAAAGAGATCTGATTTTGGCCATCTTGATGAGGATGCTATATGTCCGTGTCAAGAAGAAATGACTCTATTCAAGGATTGCTGTTTTAATAAGGATAAAATTGAGTTGCCTCATATCGATATATTGTTTGAGAAAAGTCTACCTCCAGAACTAGAAAATGAAATTATTAGAATCGGAAAAAAAGTTTTAACAAATAGTATCTAGTTGTAAGTTTTTCTAAAATTAACATAATACACCTTATACGAAATGCTTTATATTTCACTATATTTTTCAATTGGTTAATTATGTGAAAGTGGCGCTAATATTTAATAAGCGCCTTTTTATGTGATTTTTCATGTTTCACGATCAATAAGTGACCAATGTTCCACGGTTTTAATAATCCTAGATGAACAATCCCATCATCCATACGGCTTAAAGAAGCGGCTCCAGAAGCCTCTTTTTTGAGTGCCTTTTTATCCAGGTACGATGCAATCAGCATGATCGGGATCAGCAGCGGGGCCACAATAATTCCCAGGGCAATGTCTTTCAGTTTCGGCATGATCTCTCTCCCTTAGTCATTATCAAAAACAGCATTCAGCACACGGCCAAATAAGCCACGTTTTTTGTGTTGTGGCACTGCCACATTTTGCAACGTGGCATGCTGTAGCTTTTGGGTGTGGTATGCCGTAGTTTGTTGCTGTGGCAATGCCACATTTTCTGCAATATTTAATTCATTATTCTTTTTATTATCATTATTTTGTTGTGTTGTCGCATGCTGTGGCATGTCGGTGTCGCATGCCGTAGCATTTTGTTGTGGTGCTGCTGTGGCAGGTGCAACACTTTTTAGTTCAATGAGTGTTTGCATACGGTCAATTTGTTGCATTAACCGTTCTTCACGTTCTTGGTATTTTTTAACTTCGTTTTCTAAATGAATAATGAGTTTTTTTGTAGATTCATCGCTATCTGATGTAGATGACTCAATTTGTTGAGATGTTTGCTCAGGCTCCCCAAAGCATCTAATCACTTCCGAAAGGTCAAATTGACCATCACTAGAACGTGATAAACGCCCATTACGTACAGCTCTGTAAATGGTTGACCTATCAATATGAAATTTTTTAGATACTTCACTTAGCGATAACTTAGCCATTTACTGTGTCCTTTTTATTTGATGGCATGTATCCCACTTTTTTTAGGTATGGGGCTAGTTCTTTGATTTTTTCAGAGTCTTGTAGCATCTCAGCAATACGAACAGCAAATTGAGGATAGCTTTCAGTTCCTTGTGAATAGCGACCCATTTCAGGGAGTTCTGAAAGTTTGTTTGCAAACATATGCCGTTGAGCATCGGTCATCTTTGAAAAAAGGTCTAAGGTATTCGGATCTCTTTCTATTGATGGATTATCCTTTTTCTTCTGTTTAAACGTAAAAGAAAAACCTGAAATTGATCGACCTCTTTTGTGTTGTTCATACTTCACTGTGATATCTGTATGTTCGTTAATTTGTTTAATAGCAAGCTCAAGTACACTAGTTTTAAAGCGTTCCATACGCTTGTACTCTGTATCGAGTACGCCAATTCTTTGACGGAAATCACTTAGCTCTATAACAGGAGTAGAACCAGTACTTCTCCAAGCAATTAATAATTCATATAAGCGAACAGCATAAGCACTGCTGAGATTACTAACTTGCTGCAATTCGTATTTAGTGAAATGCTCTTCTAAGCGTGTAATTAAGGGAACTATGGCTGGGGCAAAGATAAGTTTAACCACTGCTTCATTATCTACATATCCAATTTCACTAACCCAACGGGATCTATAGTTCTCAATATTCCCTCGTTCATTTATTTTTTGATAGCTAAATTGTCTTGCAAACAAATCATTACAGGCATCTTTTAATGCTTGATAAGCCGTATTGCGATGTACGCCAAATTGATTGATATAGCCTTCTGCATGTACTTCAAGGGGATCATTAGCATTAATACCTTTCCCGCTTTCTCTTGCCTCAACAATGGCCAATAAAATTAAACGTTGTTCTACTAAATCTAAGTTATAGCTTGCATTAATTAAGGCATTGTCTTTTACAACTAATTCTCTCAT
>NZ_CP127907.1 GCF_032823475.1 Acinetobacter sp. SAAs474 | reverse complement strand
CTGAATTTAGAGAAAAACTTGGATTAGAAGTTAGCGAATATCAAAAAATGGTGAATTTCAAAAGTCGTGTTTTAGAGCCTGCAATTCAACAAATAAATGACTATACAGATATCAACGTAAAATATGAGCAATATAAAACTGGTAGATCAATTACAGGACTTTCCTTTAGTTTTAAGCAAAAGAAAGTTGATGAATCGGAAATAAGAAAAGAACCTATATTAACAGAAGAATTTTCTAAAATAACTGATGCTCAACGATATCTATTCGCTACTAAACTTTCAGAACTACCAGAAATGGGAGAATATTCACAAGGTACAGAAAGTTATTCCCAATTTGCTATTCGAATTGCGGAGATGTTAAAAAATTTAGAGAAATTTACTGAACTTTATCCTTTACTCAAAAAAGTGGGCTTTAAATCATAGTGTCAATTGACTTTATCAACTTGACAGTAAAGTATTAACACAAGTTTAAACTGGTTTATATAATGAAAAAATTGTCAGTTTCAGAGTTAGCGAAATTATATGGCTTTTCCAGACAAGCAATATATGCCCATGTAAATAAAGGAAATTTATCTAAAGGATCAGATGGATTAATTGATTTCTCTGAGGCATTAAGAGTTTTTGGAGAACCCCAAAATAACAAATCTACTGTCAACCAGAGTCAATCAACTAACAGTCAAAACTTGACAGAAGTTGACTTACTAAAACGTCAAGTTGACATACTAGAAAAACAATTAAATCAGGCTTTACTTAGAGAAAATCAATCACTAGAACGTGAATCATTTTATCAGGAACAAATCGAAGCTATGCAACGTCTCTTAGAAGCTCCGAAAGCCAATATGACTACGTTTACCGATCAAACTGTTACTAATATAACAACGAATCCTCGTTCAGAATCTGAGTCGAACTATGACGGATTGACTACTCAAGTAGAAAGTCAGAATAAGCGTATTCCTGTACCAGAGCATATTGAAGAAGAGCCACCGAAAAGAGGTTTCTGGAGTAAGTTCTTTAAACCGTATGGTTAAGACAAAAAAAAGCCACAACGGAGGGGTATTGTTGTGGCTGAAAACTCTTTGCTTTATGCGAAAGAGTTGGGGTTTGTTCGATAGTTTTATAATGCCGAAGTAGCATGAATAGAGAATGAAGATAAAGTATTAAAAACCTTATTTTTTATAAGGATATTATTAAAACTTATTGAAAATCATGATGCTTACCCTAATTAAAGCTTAACAATGTCGTGAAACATTGATCACAAAATAATCGTGGAACATGAAAAATCACGCAAAAAAGCCACCAATGGTTGATGGTGGCTTTTTCATGTGCTTAATCATTTGAAAAATAACATGATTTAGGAAATGTTTCGTATAATTGGTATTATGTTAATTTTAGATATTCTTTATACTCTATGATTTACTTCAATACTTGCATGAACAATTTCTTCATGAATAGATAAAGCTTTTTTGACCATAATTGGAGTTAAAGAAAGCGTATCTGTTTCTAAAGATAAAATACAAGAAAACTTACCCCTACCAACCTGCCATACATGTAAATCAACAATATCTGTCTTAGTATCCAGTTCTTGAATCACTTCTTTAATTTCTTCAATAACAGGTTCATCCATTTCAGCTTCTAATAAAATTTTAGCTGTTTGACTAATTAATCCCCAAGCCCATTTAGCGACTAGAATCGCACCTACTATACCGAGAACAGCATCTAAAAAATCCCAACCAAAATATTTACCAGCAACAAGGGCAATAATTGCAAGAACTGATGTAGCAGCATCAGCAACTACGTGAAGGAAAGCAGCCTTTTGATTAAGGTCATGATGGTCATGGTTATGATCGTGGTGGCCATGATTATGATGACTGTGATGGCTATGGTCATCATGTAATAGCCAAGCACAGATTAAATTGATAGCTAACCCAATCACTGCAATAAAAATTGCTTCATCATAATGAATGACAACAGGATTCAATAATCTATCGATTGAGCTAATAGACATAACAATAGCAACTATCATCAATAAAATTGCACTGCTATAGCCTGCTAAAATTTCAATTTTCCAAGTTCCAAAACAAAACCTAGAATCTTTAGCGTAGTGTCTGGCAGCTTTATATGCGATATAGGCTAAACCTAAAGCAACCATATGAGAGCTCATATGCCAACCATCTGCTAATAAAGCCATAGAGTTGAATATGTATCCTCCCATAATTTCAGCTATCATCATCACCCCAGTAAGTATGGTAGCTAATAATATTTTCTTTTGAGCTAAAGGATTTCCTTGATCAAATTCATGGGAATGTTTTGAAGATAAAATATTATTGGTCATATGAAATTTAGCTTAATATACTCCCTAGTAGTATATTTTATTTTATTGAGTCCTTATATGAGCCATTTACAGACAGATAAAAAAGTTTTGAATAGAATTCGAAGATTACAAGGTCAAATTAATGCTGTAGAAACTGCAGTTAATAATCCAGATGTTTCATGTATAGCTGTCTTACAGCAAGTTGCTGCGATTAAAGGCGCAATTAATGGTCTTATGAATGAGCTCATAGAACAACATCTTAAAACCCATGTGTTACAAGGCGAATATAATCAACAAGAATTAGATAATTTTTTAGAAATACTCAAAAAATATAACTAAATAATTGTCTCATTTAACATAATGATGCTTACACGAAATTTTAAAATTTTATTAATTATCATTAAGATAATCTCATTTTTCAAATTTCGTATAATGTGCATTATGTTAATTTTAGAAAATATTTAAAAAATAAAATTTAGGAATTAATAACATGTATGAGAGTTACACACGTCAAGCTTTGCCATCAAAAGAATATAGAGAACTTATAGGGACGGCTATTTGCGTATTTAATTCAAATAATAGCTTTGTGATCGAAAACATCTTAAGAGTAGATCAGACTGGTCAATATGAATGGCACAAACTTATAGACAAAGTATCAGGTCGGCTTAATGGTGATATTGAACAAACGATCACTGCCAATTCTGATGAAACTATTGCAAAACTTTTTAGTGCTATTGTTGATAGAAGAAATCGAATAGTACATAGCTTTCAAATTACAGCTCCAGCAGGTACTACTGATAATCTAGATAATCAAATGTTAGCAACTAAGCATAAAGATGGAACACAAGAGATACTTACTGAAAAATATTTAATGGAATTCATAAAGATGAATGAAGAACTTTCAACTAAATTGCATCAATTTAGAGGCTTCTAGTTGCTCCATTTAACATAATGGGTGTTATACGAAACGTTTTATAGAAATACTTTGTTTTTCATACAGTTAAAAAATTTCAACTGACCGCAAAAATAGCAAAAAGCCAATCTGGAAACATGTTGGCTTTTTTTTAAACCAATTTGTCACTTTTTGCCCATAAAATCGGTTAAAAAAACGTCTAAAACAGTAATTCCCTAATCAATATAGGCCTTTCATCCTCTAATTCATCCACATTTTCTGCGGATAAATATATGGATAAAATTCACACAATTTTGTACGCCTAAGCGCACAGCAATTTAAGGATTTTACCCATATACACTCTGTAACAAATCTCCTATGATGAACTTATGCAGGAACAGGATGTTCCGGAACACAAAACAACGATAAGACGTTCATGCACCAGGAATGTGAAGCTCAACAGGAGTTAGGCTTAACCAACCAATACGAAAAACCCCGACAGGATGTCGGGGTTTTTTATTGTCTAAATTATTCAATAGTACAATCAATAATAGTTAGTGCCATATCATCCTCAATATTGGAAATAAGAGAAAAATACTGTTCTCTTAAATCAATAAGTCTAACAATATTTTCATTTTTAAGTTTCCAGATACCATCTGATACTAATAAATACTGGCAGGGTTCTAAATCAAAAATATTAAATTCTATTTCTTTTAGAGTCTTAGTATTTAAGGATCTAGTCACTATATGATTGTATTCACAAGTTTTTAATTGGAGTTCAATATCTAAACTTTTATCAAGATATAACATTGCTAAATTATGAGGCATGGTAAGCCAACTAATATCATCTCCTGATATCTTACCCAAACGACAATCACCTAGATGTGCAGTTATAACCTTACTTGATGTAAATACAGCAATGATAATACTCATTGCTCCTGGAATAAGTGTTCTCTTATATTCAAGATGAAAATCTGTCAAAATTTTGCGTAAGAACTCTACTATTTCAGAATCAATCGGCTCTAATTCTTGGAACTCATCAGAAAATAAAGAAATATATTCTTGAAATTTACTTACTAAAATGGAACTTTTTGGATGTTTACTATGACCATCAAGAACATAATAAAGATTCAAAGTATGACTACTATTTAAAGAACCAACCGTATCTTTTCCAAATTTATTAGCATTTTCTATATTATAAAGTAGTTCAGAATGTTCCATTAAAAAGCTCTTTCCCATTTTCTAATAATCGCATTGATTACTTGAATAGCTTTGTCTCTTGAACCATGTCTACATTGATCATCTAAAACTAAATCGAAATCACCACTTTCAGTTAACTCTTTAAAAGATACGGAAAGATAATCTCTTAACTCATCAGAGGAATTATATATTTCTTCAACTAATGAATTTCTCCCCATACATAGTGTCAAAATATCTTCTATATCTTTACTCATCAGAGCATCACCGCCACCACGACCTTTATAAGCTTCAAATTTAGTGGCCAAAAAATAAGGTGATTCCAAAAGATTTATGACCTTCCCATTAGGCAGTTCATATGAAAGCTTATGTTTAATTGCTTCATCATACCAACGATTAGAAAATCCAAGAATTGAAGAATCTGTCGGCATGAAGTCAACAATAAGATCTTCCTCTAAATCTTCTTCTAGTTTATATCGACATAAAACATTACTATCTTGGTCATTTTTAAAGCCTAACTTTCGTATTTGTTCTTCCAACAAATACCAATCAGCTTGAGTGGCTATATCTACAATTAAATCAACATCATATGTATATCTAGAGGCTAAAGCATAATTATCTTCATCTACTAGCAAACTAGTAGTACACCCTCCAATAAATACCATTTCACGAAGAAACTCTTCACTTAAAGCTTCTGCGACTTTTTCAAGCATTTTTAACTGTGCTGGTAATACTGGATTCATAAATATAAATCTTCTTCTAACAATTTTTGAGCAATATTTTTTTCTCTTGGAGATCCTATTCTAAAAACATCAATTAATGAAAAGATTTCATATAAATATTTATCACTCATTGAAGCTTGAGGAACTGATTTATGAAGTGGATCTACAGCAATTCCTGAAATAGATCTATAACTAGCAATAGGCCAAATGAAAGGTAAAGGGGAGCTATAAGCTAGATGACTTTTAAGTAATTCATTTGAAAAAACTGTAGGAATTCCAATATCTATTGCCTTCGGTTCAGTTTTGAAAAAAAACTCAAAACTATTAACAATTAACTTAAAAAAAGATCTTTTATTAACTTCCCAATTTAAATTTGACAGTTCTATTCTTTCGCCATTTTTTTGATTTTTAAAGGTTAATAATCTTATTTTATATAACCTTTTTATACATTCGGCGGTTTCACTCTTACTAATATTGATAGACTCAGCAAGTCCTCTCATCGATAAAAGTAAGCTTATAGACTGAAAATCAAAAAACTTCTGAGTATCATATAAACTATCATTTGAATAATAAAAATTGTATTCATCATCATATAAGTTATTGAATTTAATTATCATTTTTTCAATAGAAATTAGTTTAACTAATACAACTATATCCTGTGATTTAATCATAAGAGGAGTCTTTCAAAAGAGTTGTTGTCCTGAGTCCTAGGACAATAACTCTTTTCTTAACAAAAAACAAATTTGTCAAATTTTATTTAACATAAAATCTCTTATGCGAAGCCCAGGTTAATCCTGGGCTTTTTGTTCAATCTCATCATTGGCCGAGAACATACTTGGATTTGTAAGCCTGATATTTTCCTGACAACTTCCACACAGCATCAATCCTGCAAAAAGTTGTACATTTTGTCTATTTTCACAAAGCGTACATGGCTTTGAAAGCTGAATAATATTATCTGACACTACTTTACCCTCTTATAGTTATCATCTGCATATGAATAACCTTTAGCTTGAATCATTCGAACCTCATCTTTAGAGGCCCCATTTTTCATTAATGTCCATAACATCATGAAATAGAGTCCAGAAAAATCTTCATAGTATTTTTCAGAAAAATTGTTGTCTTCCTCAAAATCATCTATTCGTTTTTCTAATCTATTCACTAAGTCCTCAATACGATCTGCCTGATGCTTAACAGAAATAGATTGAAAATCATTGGTCAAAATCTTACTGAATAACTTACTGGTTCTGATTCCTTCTGAATTAGCCAATTGATCATAAAATTCGGCCACTTGTGGATCCAATCTGACTGCATAAGTTTTGACTTTTTCGCCCATAAATTACATCTCTTATAAAAATTAGATTTTGTACACAATTAAATGTATATAATTCAATAAATTAAATTAAAATTATAAAAAAATTACGTACAAACTTATTTGTACAGAATTAATTTATTATAAAACAAAAACTTATTTAAATATAATGCTTTTTTTATGTACAACCAAGAGTACACAATTTTTATTATATTTATCAATATCTTATCTAAAAAAAGTATGATTTTCATGTACAAGTATGTGCACAGTATAAAAAATAGATAATTCAATTACTTATTCTAAAAAAAGACCATTTTTCTGTACAAGTTTTTGGAGCACTAAAAAATTACTAAAACTCTTATACTGTAAGGCTTTGAGGGGTATCATCGTTAGATGCGTGGTGTGTGACAAAAAAATCCCGGCGTGTGCCGGATTCTGGATTAGAAAATTGGCTAAAGTGACGTAGGGCCGGTGCTTGGTTTTGCATGGAAAAAAGTATTTATTTCCTAGTTTAGAAAAACGTAAAAAATCAATTTTTTGTCCATTCATCCAGGTTAAAAATTTCAACCCAAAACTTTAATTATGAAAAGCTTCATAGAAAGCGTTCAAATGCGATTTAAGAGCATTTACCTAAAAAACATAGACCTCATAGTGAAAAACAGAAAACAGCTCAAAAAACGCAAATGAGAGCAAAATAAAGGGATATTTGGGATCAAGACAGATTCATAGAACGAGTGTCTACGAGTGAACTAACAAAATTTGCGCCTAGATCCTTCTGAAAAACAGCTTTTGAATTTTGTGAATCTAAGAGAAATTAGATTATATGCAGATATTTGCTTCTGGACCGAGCGTAGCGAGAAAAAAGCTTTATGAGCGAAGCGAATTCCGAGTTGCTTTTGCTCTTTCCTTTGCTTTTTTTCAAAGTCACAACTGTATGAACCAAAAAATTGCCCCATGAATCGAGCGAAGGCGAGATTCAATAGAGTTTGAGCGAAGCGAAAACCAAGGGCAATTTTAAAGAAAAAAGGCTTTTAATATATTTTAATGCTTTTAAATGCTTTTAAGTCGTCTGTAATTCTTACAAATAAAAGGTTTCAGGCTCAATAAGACTACAAATTCTTTGTTATAAGACTACAAATTCTTTGTTATAAGACTACAAATTCTTTGTTATAAGACTACAAATTCTTTGCTTTAAACTACATTATATATTAATGTAGTTTTATTAAGAATAATTACCGTCTATCTATGAAAAATGATTTGGTTGTAAAGGATAATATTTTAATTAATGCTAGTTATAATTTAGAGGTAACTGAGCAAAGACTCATCCTACTATCTATAATTCGAGCAAGGGAAACAGGTCAAGGAATTACGTCTGACAGTAAACTCGAAATTCATGCTTCTGATTATGCATCTCGCTTCGATGTTACAAAAGAGGCTGCTTATAATGCCTTAAAAAATGCAGTCAATAATCTATTTGAAAGGAAATTTTCATTTAAAGATATATATAAAACTACAAACAAAGAAATTGTAGTTAAATCACGTTGGGTTAGTAGGATTGCTTACGTGGATGACTTAGCAATTCTTGAAATCACTTTTGCCCCAGATGTTGTCCCATTAATTACTAGATTAGAAAAACATTTTACAAGCTATCAATTAAAACAAGTTGCTCAACTAACTAGTAAATATGCCATTCGATTATATGAGCTGTTAATCGCTTGGAGAGAAATTGGAAAAACTCCCCAAATTTCATTAA